>JAGWXC010000041.1 GCA_018970045.1 Planctomycetota bacterium
GGTGTGTTCCGTCGAGTGCAGAGCGATGATGGACAGTCGAACCAGTGGGGCGCCCTGGTGCAGGCCAGCACGATGCTCGCCGAGAAGTGGGAGACCGGTCTGCGCTACAGCATCGGCGACTCCGGAGCGGATGCCGACCGCGCCTACCCCATGCTCAGCCTGCTCGAACTGAATCTGAGCCACTACTTCCACAGGCACAGCATGAAGGTCCAGCTCGATGTGGGCTACTCCTTCGAGGGGCTCAGCGCCAACAGCCGCGGCAACGGCTTCGCCACCTCGAGCGCCAACCTGCTGCCGGATGTCCAGCCACCAGCCGGCGACGTCTCGGGACAGATGTACGTGGGCATCCAGTACCAAGTGCTCTTCTGACGCGACACGCTGGGCGTATGCTCAAACGCCCATGACGGCCGCGCCGACAGCACCCGCCACTAGCATCCTCGCCGAGCCAACACAGGCCCAGTCGCCTTCGGGCGCCGACCCCTGTGTGCTCCTGATCCTCGGAGCCAGCGGCGACCTGACCCACCGCAAGCTCATCCCATCGATGTACGAGATGCACTGCCTGGGCGCGCTGCATCCTTCGACGGCGATCCTGGGCATGAGCCGGACCGCGAAGACCGACGAGAGCTGGCGCGCCGAGATGCGCACGGCCGTGCAGGCCTCGGTGCAGGGTTTCGATCCCACGCGGTGGCAGGCGTTCGAGCAGCGGCTCTTCTATCACGCGGGCGATGCCGCGACGCAAGCGGCCTATCCGGCGCTCGTCGAGCGCCTGGGTTCGCTGGCTGCTGCACGCGCGACCCGCGGCAACATCCTGTTCTACCTCTCGGTGGCGCCGTCGCTCTACGAGCCGATCGTGCAGTGCATCGACGAGGCAGGCCTGGTCAGCGAGGGCAAGCGCTGGTGCAGCATCGACCCGAAGGGGCGGTCGTGGCAGCGGATCGTGGTGGAGAAGCCCTTCGGCACCGACGAGGCCAGCGCGGCAAGCCTGAACCGCGCGCTCGGCCGGGTCTTCGAGGAAGACTCGACCTACCGCATCGACCACTACCTCGGCAAGGACCTGGTGCAGAGCCTGCTCGTGCTTCGTTTCGCGAACAGCATCTTCGAGCCGGTCTGGAATCACCGCTACATCGACCACGTGCAGATCACCGCCGCCGAAACGGTTGGCGTGGGCACGCGCGGGGGCTTCTATGAGCAGACCGGTGCGGTGCGTGACATGATCCAGAGCCACCTCATGCAGGTGCTCGCGTTCGTCGCGATGGAGCCGCCCAACCGCATGCGGGCGAACGAGATCCGCAGTGAAAAGATCAAGCTGATCGGGGCGATTCGTCCGACGGCGGCGGCTGATGTCGCCACTCATGGTGCGTTCGGCCAGTACGGCGCCGGGCCTGAGCCTGCGTACGCGCAGCTCCAGGGCGTCGCGGCGGGGAGTACGGTCGAAACGTTTGCGGCGATCAAGCTGCATCTGGACACGTGGCGCTGGGCGGGCACGCCCTTCTACCTGCGCACCGGCAAGGCCATGCGCGCCAAGCGCACCGAGGTCGTGGTGCAGTTCAAGGCGCCGGCGGCCGATCTCTTCAAGGACGTGCCGCACGGTGCCGGCGGCGTGCAGGGCAACCGCCTCGTGATCGAGATCGCACCTCGCGAGCGTGCCGAGCTTCGCTTCGAGAGCAAGGTCCCCGGTCGCCGCATGGCGATCGCACCGATCGCGATGCAAGCCGACTTCCGCAAGGAGTTCGGCGGCCAGCCGGTCGAGGCGTACGGCCCGCTCATCGTGGATGCCATGCGCGGCGACCAGTCGCTCTTCAAGCACCGCACCGAGGTCGAAGGCGCATGGAGCGCGGTCATGCCCTTCCTCGATGCGCGCAGCGCGCCGCTGCGCGAAGGGATCGCAGGCAATTACGCGCAGGGTTCATGGGGGCCGCGCGCCGCCGATGACCTCATGCTGCGCGACGGCCGCGCCTGGCACGATGGCTGAGCCATGGCGATCGATCCCTACGACCTCGTCGATGACTCGTTCCCGGTGCCGGCCCTGCCGGGCCGTGTGGTCACGGGCATCGAGGCGGATGACGTGCACGGATCGCTCGGTGCGGACCTGCTCCTGCAGGCCAACAACTGCGTGCGGGCGCATGGCGATTTCCATCTTGCGCTCTCCGGCGGCTCGACCCCGCTGCCGTTCTACCGCTGCCTGATGGTGGACCCGCGCTTCCGGCAGTTGCCGTGGGAGCGCACGCACCTGTGGATCGTCGACGAGCGCTGCGTGGCGCCCGATGACGATCGCTGCAATTTCCTGCACATCCGCGAGACGATCGTCGAGCACGTCGACATCCCGCCGCAGCAGGTGCATCCCATGGATGCGCATCTGCCTGGTGCTGCCGAGGCCTACGACCGTGCCCTGCGCGAAACGCTCGCCTGGCGCGAGGTCGGCCACGATCGGCTCGACTTCGTGCTGCTGGGGATGGGTGGTGATGGCCATACCGCAAGCCTGTTCCCGCACAGCCCGGCGCTGGTCGAGCCCGAGGCACTTGTCGTGGCCAACGATGGCCCGACCGTCACGCCACCGGCCCGCATCACGATGACCTACCGCCTGCTCAACGCGTCACGATTCGTCGCAGTGCTGGTGATGGGTGCGTCGAAGCACGCCATGCTCGAGCGCGTGGCGCGTGCGGATGCCGAGGATGCCGCGACCCTGCCGATCCGCGGCATCGTGCCCACGGGGGGCGAGCTCCGCTGGTACCTCGACCGGGCTGCGTGCACCGGCGTGCAGGCACCCTGACGCGGCGTCTCACGCGCCCTGCGCATCCAGGAAACCCTGCAGGATCACGCAGGCCGCGAGCGCATCGCGGATCGCCTTCTTCTGGCCGTGCGTGCGGCCGCTGCGCTGCAGGAACTCCTCTGCATCGATGCTCGAGCACCGCTCGTCCTGCAGGTGGACCGGCAGCTGCGTGCGCTCCTGCAGCAGCCCGACGAACGCGCGCACGATCCGCGCGCGTGGCCCCTCGGAACCGTCCATGTTGAAGGGCATGCCGACGACCAGGTCGGTGGGGTCATGGCTCTCGATCGCACGCAGCACGGCGTCGCGGACGAGCTCGTGCGTGGTCGCCTGCACGACCTCCAGCGGCATCGGCAACCGAAGCACGCTGTCCGCCACGGCGAGGCCAGTGCGCTTGTCGCCCAGATCGATGGCGAGGAAGCGGGGCATCAGCGGAGCGAGCGTGGAAGCCGCGCCACGAGATCCTTGACCTGCTCGGCCAGGTCAGCGCGGCAAACGAGCGTTGCGTCCTGCGTGCGCACGATGACCACGTGGTCCAGACCGATCGTGGCGACGGTGTGCGCTGGATCGTCGCTCGCGACCACGATGTTGGTCGAACCCAGGTGCACCGTGGTGCACGATGCGCGGTTGCCCGCATCGTCAGCCGGCAACGTGGATCCCCAGCTCGGCCACGACCCCACATCCTTCCACTCGACCGGCATCGGCACGGTGCAGACGCAGAGGGAAGCATCCGTGCTCGCAGGCTCCATGAGGGCCACGTCGACGCTCACCTTGGGCAGGCCCGGATAGACCTCGGCGACGGTTGGAGCGAGGTCAGCACCACGCGCGGCGGCGGCGTGGATCCGCATGAGCCCGGCATGGCTTGCCGGGCAGAACCGGGCGATCGCATCGAGCACGGTGCCAGCGTGCAGCACGAACATGCCGCTGTTCCAGCCGAAACGACCACTGGCCACGTACTCCTGCGCGCGCTTGATGTCGGGCTTCTCGACGAAGCGCTTGCAGTGGACCGCCGGTGCGAAGCCCGGCACCAGATCGCCGTACTCGACGTAGCCGTATCCGGTCGCCGGGTGGGTCGGGGTGATCGCGAAGGTCGCGAACCTCGAGGGATCGGCCTCGACGAGCGCAAAGCCCGTCTGCATGCATGCCTCAAAGGTGGCCTGCGGCGTGATCACATGATCTGCCGTCAGCACGCAGAAGACGGCGTCCGCATCGCGCGCGGCCAGCACGGCTGCCGTGAAGCCCACGGCGTTCAGCGTGTCACGACCGACCGGTTCACCGAGGAAGTTGCGGGGTTCGAGCCCCGGGACGGCGCTGAGCACCTGATCCCGAGATGCATCCGAAGCACAGACGAGCCTTCGTTCCGGTGGGACGAGTCCGCCAATCCGTTCGCCGGCGAGCTCAAGCAGGCTGCGGCCGCCGATGAAGGGCACGAGCTGCTTGGGCATCGCTGTACGGCTCATGGGCCAGAGCCGGGTGCCGCTGCCGCCGGCCATGATCATTGCAAAGCGCGCCATGGCGGTGATCCTACGCGGGCGCCCGGTACGCTCCGGGCATGATCGCGCGATTGCACGGCACGCTCGAGGAACTCCACGATGGCATTGCGCTCGTGCGATGCGGTGCCGTCAGCTACGAGGTGCTCGTGCCCGCTGCCGATCAGATGCGCCTGGCGGGTGCCGTGGGCAGCGAACTGGAGTTCGTGACGCTGCACTACCTCGAATCGCAGGGGCAGGGCAGCAGCTTCTGGCCGCGGCTCATCGGGTTCCGCACCGTGCGCGACCGGGAGTTCTTCGAACTCCTCACCACCGTGAAGGGCATCGGCAATCGCAAGGCGCTGCGTGCGCTGCAGCTCCCGTTCGGCCAGGTCGCGCAGGCCATCGTCGATCGGAACCTCGCCTTGCTCACGAGCCTGCCCGAGATCGGCCGCAAGACCGCCGAGACGATCGTGGTCGATCTCAAGGACAAGATGGGACCGTTCCTGGAGCTCGGTGCCCCGGTCGCCGGTGCGAAGGGTGCAGTGCCCGCCGCAGCAGGCCAGCTTGCGCTCGATGCAGTGGCGATCCTCGTCCAGCTGGGCGAGAGCCGAGCGGGGGCACGCGACCTCGTCGATCGTGCGCTCGATGCCGAGCCCGCGCTGGCCACCGCCGACGCCGTGGTCACGGCGGCATTCCGGTTCAAGTCATCGTGACGGCGCTGCGGCGTGCTGCCCGATCCGTTGCTCGATGTGATCGAGATGCCGATCAGCCAGCGGAAGGCCGAGGTCGCTGGCGATCATCGCGCGCACGCGCTCGGTGAAGGCATCGATGTCCCCGCTGGCCGGTGGTTCGAGGATCGCCAGCAGCCGCAGCGTCGCTGAACACGGCACGAGCAGGCTGCGCAGCACGCCCGCATTGGCCGGGATGCCACGCAGCGACAGCACCACGACCTTCGCCTTGCCCTTGACGGCCAGCGACGCGAAGCCCGGCATGAATCGATAGACCTGCCCGTGCGGTCGCGCGATGCCGCCCTCGGGGAAGACACCGAGCGCGCCGCCTGCCCGCAGGTGCGTCATCGCTGCCAGCAAGGACTGGGTGTCGCGCCGGTCGTAGTGGACCGGGATCACCTGCTGCAGCCTCCAGAACCAGCCCAGCGCACCGACCATCTGATCGGCCGCCATGAACCAGCGCAGTCGCCGCCGCATCGAGAGCTGCACGAGGATCGGATCCACGCCTGCGGCGTGGTTGCACACGACGATGACCGGCCCCGACGACGGGTCATTGAGCAGCGCATGCGCCTCCGGGGTGAATCCCTCGATCCGGTAGCCGTGCACGCGGCGCGTCCAGAGCCAGCCGAGCTGCGCGAAGAAGGCACTCGCGTCGTCGGCGTCGAGCCGCCGCCGACCGGCCGGCAGGAACCAGCCCCAGATCCCGCACCAGAAGAGGATCCAGCCCGCCACGGCAAGCCCCATGGTGGTGCTGGTGACCGTGAGCAGGGGTTCCACGGCCGTAGCGTCGGCGGCAGTCATGCACAGGCATTATGCCGCCGGGCCGATGCGCTATCCTCGCCCCGATTTTGCCCTGAGGTCCCCACCATGCCACGACGCGACGACATCTCCACCATCCTGATCATCGGCAGCGGCCCCATCGTCATCGGCCAGGGCTGCGAGTTCGACTACTCGGGCACGCAGGCGTGCAAGGCCCTGCGCGAGGAGGGCTATCGCGTGGTGCTCGTGAACTCGAACCCCGCGACCATCATGACGGACCCGGGCTTCAGCGACCGCACCTACATCGAGCCGATCACGCCTGAAGCGGTCGAGCGCATCATCGAGAAGGAAAAGGCCCTCGGCACGCCGATCGACGCCGTGCTGCCCACGCTCGGCGGCCAGACGGCCCTGAACTGCGCCTGCGCGCTCTTTGACCGCGGGATCCTGCAGCGACACGGCATCGCGATGATCGGCGCCGATCGCCACATCATCCACCGCGCCGAGGACCGCGAGGCGTTCCGCCGCATCGTCGAGGGACTCGGCCTGCGCCAGCCCAAGGCACGCACCGTGACCACGCTCGAGGATGGCCGCGCGTTCCTCGAGGAGATTGGCCTGCCGGCCATCATCCGCCCGGCGTTCACGCTCGGTGGCACCGGCGGCGGCATCGCCTACAACCGCGAGGAGTTCGACGAGATCATGCGGCGCGGCCTTGCGGCCAGCATGATCGGCCAGGTGCTCATCGATCAGTCGGTGCTCGGCTGGAAGGAATACGAGCTCGAGGTCGTGCGCGACCGCAACGACAACTGCATCATCGTCTGCGGCATCGAGAACATCGATGCGATGGGGGTGCACACCGGCGACTCGATCACCGTCGCGCCCATCCAGACGCTGACGGACAAGGAATACCAGCGGATGCGCGATGCGGCGTTCGCGATCATGCGCGCCGTCGGCGTCGAGACCGGCGGCAGCAACGTGCAGTTCGCGGTGAACCCGAAGGACGGCGAGATGGTCATCGTCGAGATGAACCCGCGCGTCTCGCGCTCGAGCGCGCTGGCCAGCAAGGCCACGGGCTTCCCGATCGCCCGCATCGCGGCCAAGCTCGCCGTCGGGTACTCGCTCGACGAGCTCCGCAACGACATCACGGGCACCACCAGCGCGTGCTTCGAGCCCAGCATCGACTACGTCGTGGTGAAGATCCCGCGCTGGACCTTCGAGAAGTTCCCCGAGGCCGACGAGACCCTGACCACGCAGATGAAGTCGGTGGGCGAGGGCATGGCGATGGGTCGCACCTTCAAGGAGGCGCTGCAGAAGGCGATCCGCAGCATGGAGGTGAAGCGCTTCGGCTTCGGCCTCGACCGCAACGACAAGTGGCTCGCCGCATGGCGCGCCGCGAAGGCCGCGGGCGTTCCCTTCGGCAAGGGCATGCCGACCGACGCGCTCGCCGGTCTTGAGATGGCCGACGGCAGCAAGCTCGCCTGGCCCATTCTGGCCGAAACGCTGCACCGCAAGCTGAGCGTGCCCGGGCAGGGCCGCCTGTACTTCGTGCGCTATGCGCTCAAGGAAGGCATGCCTGCGCAGCAGGTCTGCGCACTCACCGGCTACGACCCATGGTTCGTCGACCAGCTCGCCCAGCTCGTCGAGTTCGAGGACACGCTGCTCGCGTGCCCGTCGCTCGAGGCCCTGCCGCGCGAGACGCTGCTGGCGGCCAAGCAGATGGGCTACAGCGATGCGCAGCTCGCGCAGGTCTTCCTCGGCGACATCACGCCCGACACCGTGCTGGCCGTGCGCGCGCATCGCAAGTCGCTCGGCATCGAGCCGGCCTACAAGCTCGTCGACACCTGCGCGGCCGAGTTCGAGGCCGCAACGCCCTACTACTACAGCACGTACGAGTCGGGCTTCAGCGCCTCGCCCGGCGCGCCCGTGCGCGTGGAGGACGAGATCCGCGTGAGCGACCGCAAGAAGGTCGTCATCCTCGGCGGCGGGCCGAACCGCATCGGCCAGGGCATCGAGTTCGACTACTGCTGCTGCCAGGCCGCCTTCGCGTGCGAGGACATGGGCTTCGAGAGCGTGATGGTCAACTCGAACCCCGAGACCGTCAGCACCGACTACGACACGAGCGACCTGCTCTTCTTCGAGCCGCTCACGCTCGAGGATGTCCTCAACATCGTCGAGCGGCTCAACGGCGGGGGCATCGACGTTCCCTCGCGCAGCGGCGGCGTGGCGGGGTGCATCGTGCAGTTCGGCGGCCAGACGCCGCTCAACCTTGCGCACGGCCTGCACAAGGCCGGCGTGCCGCTCATCGGCACCGGCATCGATTCGATCGACCTTGCCGAGGACCGCGACCGCTTCAAGGCGATGATCGACCGGCTCGGCCTGCGCCAGCCGCCGTCGGGGATCGCGCGCAGCCTGACCGAGGCGGTCGCGATCGCCGACACGATCGGCTACCCGGTGCTCGTGCGGCCGAGCTACGTGCTCGGCGGCCGCGGCATGGAGACCTGCTTCGATGAGACCGCGCTGCGCCGCTACATGAGCGAGGCCGTCGACGTCAGCGAGCTCGCGAACCGCCCCGTGCTCATCGATCGCTTCCTCTCGGACGCGATCGAGATCGACGTCGACGTGATCGCCGACTTTACGCCCGACGATGCCAGTCGCAGCCGCCAGGTCGCGCATGCCGACGATGCGCCGCAGGCGCTCGTCTGCGGCGTGATGGAGCACATCGAGGAAGCCGGCATCCACTCCGGCGACAGCACCTGCACGATCCCGCCGTACTCGCTGCCCCCCAGCGTGGTCGACGAGGTGCGCCGTCAGGCTCGGGCCATGGCCCGCGAACTGCGCGTGCGCGGCTTGATGAACGTGCAGATGGCCTACAAGGACGGCACGATCTACGTGCTCGAGGTGAACCCGCGCGCCAGCCGCACCGCGCCGTTCGTGAGCAAGGCCAAGGGCATCCCGTGGCCGCGCCATGCCGCGCGCGTGATGATGGGTGCGAGCCTGGCGCAACTCGGCGCGGCCGAGGTCCACGACACGGGCTTCTATGCCGTGAAGGAAAGCGTGTTCCCGTTCGCGAAGTTCCTCGGCGTGGACATCGTGCTCGGCCCCGAGATGCGATCGACCGGCGAGGTCATGGGCGCCGACCGCGACCTCCCCGTCGCCTTCGCCAAGGCCCAGATGGGTGCAGGCATCTCGCTGCCGACCACGGGTGGCGTCTTCCTGAGCGTGCGCGAGTCCGACAAGGCGGCGTCGATCGACGTGGCACGCGCGCTGCACGGCATGGGCTTCGTGATCGTCTGCAGCGCGGGCACCGGCGAGCGGCTCGCGGCGCAGGGCATCCCGGCGAAGGTGGTGGCCAAGATCGCCACGGGCGTGCGTCCCAACATCCTCGACCTCATGTCCAACGGCGAGATCACGCTGATCATCAACACGCCGACGCGCAAGGGAGCCCACACGGATGAGGGGCGCATTCGGGCCCAAGCGGTCCGGCAGGGCATTCCGATCGTCACGACGGTCGCCGGTGCACGCGCGGCCGTACAGGCGATCGCCGCCATCCGCAGCGGATCGTGGGATGTGCACGCGATCCAGGACTATTTCCCGCACCTCGCTCGCCCGGCGCTTGATGCCGAGCCAGCGCTGGCGCGGTGATCCTGCCGCGACCGCTGCGTCCGACCCCCATCGGCTCAGCCCGGGTGGGCCGGGCGCCGGGCAGCGGCTAGGATCCCGCTCCCATGCAGGCCCTGATTCCAGAGACCGGCGGCATCGCCCAGCTCATCACCAACGCGGTCACCATCTTCGTGGTGATCCAGGTCATCCTCGGCGCGTGCGCCTACGCGATCATGCTCGAGCGCAAGCTCAGCGCGTGGATGCAGGACCGCATCGGTCCCAACCGCGTGGGCCCCAAGGGCCTGCTGCAGCCCATCGCCGACGGCCTCAAGTTCCTCTTCAAGGAGGACTACCGGCCCAAGAACACCGATGGAGCGCTCTTCACGCTGGCTCCCGCGCTCATCATCATCCCGGCCATCATCGGCTTCGTGATCATTCCCTGGGCCGGCGTGCTCGACTTCTCCCAGTTGCCGTTCGGGCTTGCCTCGAAGCTCGGGCTCGAGGGCGTGCAGGTCAAGATCACCGGCGCGGCCGTGAACATCGGGGTGATCTATCTCGTCGCGGTGGCCAGCCTGGGCGTCTACGGCGTGGGCCTGGGCGGCTGGGCCAGCGGCAGCAAGTTCAGCTTTCTCGGCGGCCTGCGCGCGAGCGCGCAGATGATCAGCTACGAAATCCCGATGGGCGTGAGCCTGCTCTGCGTGGTGCTCCTGGCCGGATCGCTCGATCCCTATGCCATCGTGCTCGCCCAGCAGGACGGAATGTGGAATCTGCTGCAGCAGCCGCTCGCCGCGATCATCTTCTACACCTGCCTGCTCGCCGAATCGAACCGCGCGCCCTTCGACCTGGCCGAGGCCGAGAGCGAGCTCGTGGGCGGCTACCACACCGAGTACAGCAGCATGCGCTTCGCCATGTTCTTCCTGGCGGAGTACTTCCACATGATCACCGGGTCGGCGCTCTTCTGCGTGCTCTTCCTCGGTGGCTTCAGCCTGAATCCCTTCGGTGCCGGGCCGGATCTGCCGCTCGTTGGCGGGCCGCTCCTGATCCTGGCGCAGTTCGGCATCCTGGCCGGCAAGATCTTCCTCGTCGTCAGCCTCGGCATGGCGATCCGCTGGACGGTGCCGCGCTTCCGCTATGACCAGCTCATGCGCCTGGCGTGGGAAGGCATGATTCCTGCGTCGGTGCTGGTGCTGGCCGCGACGGCGCTGATGGTCTACTGGGGCCGTACGGACCTGATGTGGCTCGCGAGCATCGCCTGCGTGGTGGTGATCTACGCGGTGCGACCGCTCTTGCCCAAGCAACCCAACGCCAACCAGCGCATCCGCATCATCGGCAGCCGGTTCTCGCCGGTCACCGAGGGCGAAGCCGCGCCGCGCCATCCGCTGGCGCTGAACGAATCGGCCGTGCCTGATCCGGCGCAGGGCCCGATCTCGATGCACTGATGCGGCTGCTGCGCGCTGCGATCGCTCTCGTGCGCCTCGGCATCGCCACGCGATTCCGGCTGGGCGGGGCGTACTGGTCGTGGCGGCGCGAAACGGCCTTCGGTCGCGATGCGTCGCGCTGGCCCTCGGCCGCGCACCGCCGTGAGGCGATGATCGAGTACGCGGAGTGGGTCGCTCAGATGCGATCGCTCATCCGTCGATGACGTGCAGCGCGGGGTTCGACGCGATGCGCGTGCGCGTGGTGTTTCGCGGCAACGCATCGGCAGCAGTCCACTTCACGGATCGAGCGTGTCATGATGCGCGCGCACGCTCGCGTCACTTGCGCGTCATGATGTCTGTGGCATAGATTCCTGACACGATCCTCATGCGGGCGTCGAGGGGAACTCCGACCTTCTCGGCGCCCGCTGCTTTTTTGTCCATCCGAACCTGCGATGCACCACCGAAGTTCAGTCGGCGTCACGATGCTGCCGCCGGCGCGTTGCTACGCTCGGAGGCTGCATGGCCAAACTGCGCACATCCTGGGTCTGTGATGGCTGCGGCGGCGTCCAAGTGCGCTGGGCCGGCAAGTGCCCTGATTGCGGCGCGTGGGACAGCCTCAAGGAGTTCCGCCACGAATCGGGTGCGGCGCCAGCGGCCGAAAGCTCCTCAGCCGGTTGGCAGGGCCTCGCGTCGGCATCGCCCGCGGTGCCGCTGGGCCAGGTCGAGCCGCTCGAAGCGCCCCGATTCCCCACGGGCGTCGGTGAGCTCGATCGCGTGCTTGGTGGCGGCTGCGTGCCCGGCAGCGCCATCCTCCTGGGCGGCGATCCGGGCATCGGCAAGAGCACGCTCTTGCTGCAGGCACTCGGTCACGTTGCTGCGCTCGGCACGCCGGTGCTCTATGCCAGCAGCGAGGAAAGTGCGCATCAGGTCAAGTTGCGCGCCGAGCGCATCGACAGTCCGTCGAATGCCGAGCGCGACCGGCATCTGTATCTGCTGGCCGACACGAACATCGCCCGCATCCTCGAGCAGGCCCGCACGATCAAACCTGCGATCCTCGCGATCGATTCCATCCAACTCGTCTCGCGCCATGATCTCGATGCACTGCCGGGCAGCATGAGCCAGCTGCGGCGCTGCTGTCTCGATGCCGTGCAGTTCGCCAAGTCGACCGGCACCGTCGTCATCGTGGTTGGCCACGTCACGAAGGAGGGCGACCTCGCGGGCCCCAAGCTGCTTGAGCACATGGTCGATGTGGTGCTCTCCTTCGAAGGTGATCGTCACCTGGCCTGGCGCGTGGTGCGCGGCGTCAAGAACCGCTTCGGCAGCACGCTCGAGATCGGCCTCTTCGAAATGACCGGGTCCGGCCTCGAGCAGGTCGACGAGGGTGCCATCGCGCCCGATGCCGTCGCGCGCGCCGGCTGCGTCAGCTTTCCCACGCTGGCGGGCTCGCGCGTGCTGCTCGCCGAGATCCAGTCGCTCGTCGTGGCCGGCATCCTGGGCAGCGCCAAGCGCAAGGGCAGTGGCGTCGATGCCAATCGTCTCGCCATGATGATCGCCGTGCTCGAGCGCCACGGCGGGCTTCGGCTCGGCGATCGCGACATCTACGCCAGCGTGGCAGGCGGGCTGCGCATCGTGGAACCAGCCGGTGACCTGGCTGTGTGCCTTGCCGTGGCGGGCGCGCACCTCGATCGCACGCTCGGTCGCGGCACGGCTGCCATCGGCGAAGTCGCCCTGTCAGGCGAGGTGCGGCCGACTCGCCAGCTCCTTCAACGCGCGAGCGAGGCCGTTCGTCGCGGCTGCTCGGCACTGCTGGTTCCCGCGGGTCAGGTCGCCGACCTGTCCTCGCTGTCGGCCAAGGCCGACATCGTCGGCGTCAGCAACGTCGCGCAGGCGATCGATCAACTCGGTGCCGTGCCGTCAGCAACGGCGCAGCCATCCGCGCGCGCGCCGTCGCGCCGAACCTGACAGCTGCCAGCGCGCTCGCGCCCAGCATGCGTGCGCGGACCGGTTCGGGCGGCTGCGGCTCACGACTCCCATCGAGTCTGGCTCCGGTCGTTATCAGCATGGGGCATGCCGGCCCATCATGGGCGTGCGCTACCTTTCAGGCGTGCACGACTTCCTGCAGATCGAAGGCCTGACCCGCGCGCAGCTCGAGCAGTTGCTCGATGCCACGAACACAAACATCCCGCACGCCGAGGGGCGCCAACCGGCCAAGTCCACGCTCGATGGCAAGGTCGTGGCCAACGTGTTCTTCGAGGACAGCACCCGCACGCGATGCAGTTTCGAGACCGCCGTGCACCGGCTCGGCGGTGAGGTCTTCACGGTGGCGGCCGCGGGAAGCAGTGCCAGCAAGGGCGAGAGCCTCGTGGATACGGCCCTGAACATCGAAGCCATGGGCGTTGCCGTCATGGTCGTGCGCTGTGCGATCAGCGGTGGGGCGGCCATGGTGGCCAAGGCCCTGAAGATTCCCGTGATCAATGCCGGCGATGGCCGACATGAGCACCCCACGCAGGGAGTGCTTGACGTGGCCACGCTTCGCGAAGCACTCGGACCGCTCGATGGTCGTTGCGTGGCGATCGTGGGCGACGTGGCCAACAGCCGCGTGGCGCGATCGACCACGAAGGCGCTCTGCCTGCTCGGCGCGCGGGTCCGGTTGGTTGGTCCGCCAACGCTTGTGTCGCGCGCCATGCAAGCGCTGAGCACCGTCCCGGGCCAGGTCGAGGTGAGCCACGACCTCGATGCAGCCCTGAACGATGTCGATGCCGTGATCATGCTCCGCATCCAGCTCGAGCGGGCGGCAGGCTCCGCGATCAGCAGCGACTACCGGATCCTCTACGGCCTCACCCAGGCTCGCATCCGTCGATTGCCGGCCCACGCGGTCGTCCTGCACCCCGGGCCGATGAATCGCGGCGTCGAAATCGATGACTCGGTTGCCGACGATCCCGGCCGCAGCCGGATCCTTCGGCAGGTGACGCTCGGGGTGGCCTCGCGCATGGCCGTCTTGGAACGTGCCGTGGTTGGATGATCGGAGGGAACCCGTGGTGACCGAAGTTCGTTCAGGTCTGGGTACCATCCGGCCGATGAATCCGGTAGGCGGTTCGCCATCGGTTGAATTCTGCAAGTAAACGAATACAATGAATCACAAGAACAGCAAACTTGCAGCGATCCTCGCCCTGGCTGCCGCTGGCGCCGGCTGCGAGACCGACAGTTTTTTCGATCCAAGCCGGACCGGCCGATTCGAAACCACGCCCACCACGATCCCCGTGCTGCAGCGCCTCGACGTGATCGAGGGTGTGGAGCGGCTCCCACTCAAGCCCACCGAGCCCATTGGTGACGACGTTCAGATCCTGAGCGAACTGGAAACCACCATTGCTGCCGGCGATGCGCTGCGCGTGGGGGTCTTGGGCCGCCTCAACGCGAACGAGGAAGATGACACCCAGATCGTGGTGGATCCCTCCGGGAATCTGCATCTTCCGTACGGCACGGTGCCGGCGGTGGGCCTGACGGTTCCTGAGGTGCAGGTCGCGATCGAGAAGCTGCTTGAGCCGCTGCTCAACAATCCCCAGGTCCGTGTGGAACTGCTCCGGTCAGGGTCACTCCAGTACACCATTGATGGCCAGGTCCAGCAGCCCAACGTGTATGACCTGCAGCGTCCGGACTTCCGCTTGCGCAGCGCGCTCGCCGCAGCCGGCGGCGCCGCACCGACCGTCGAGACCATCCTGATTTCTCGATCGTCGCCGTGTCAGATAGGCGAGACGATTCCTGAACTGCTGACGGGTCGCGCTCGTGAGGAGTACCGCCGAACTCGGGGCAGCGATTCGTCGGCGCCAGCCACGGGTGCAGTCACGGGAGATCCCTCCGCGCCGTCACCGACCGCGCCTGTGGCGCCCTCCACCGATGATCTGCTGCGTGAACTCGGTGGCGGTGATTCGGCACCCGCGCCGGCTCCCGCACCCGCGCCAGCTCCCGCACCCGCGCCAGCTCCCGCACCCGCGCCAGCTCCCGCACCCGCGCCAGCTCCCGCACCCGCG
>JAGWXC010000042.1 GCA_018970045.1 Planctomycetota bacterium
GTCGAGCCGGTAGTTGTGCCCGTGGCCATTGGGATTGCTGCACTTGCCGAAGAGCGCGTGGTTTTCCGTGTCGGTGCAGCCGGGCAGCGCCAACCGATGGGAGGCGGAGAACTCGAAGGACACCTGGACGTGAAGGCGCTCGGGCATGTCGGGGTTCCAGTGGTAGGCGTGTTGGGGGCTCACCCGGAGCGAGAGCCCGGAGAGCGGGGGGAGTGAGGCGCTGGCACAGAAGGCCGCCAAGGAGCGCATGCAGTCGGCCGTCTCGATCGCGCCGCGCCAGGTCGGGGCCCAGGCACGCACCGCGGCGTCGATCGGCGTGATGCTGACGAGGTAGCCCGTTCGGTCGGGCTGCCCCCGACATTGGACGCCCCATTCCACGTAGCGGGACCCGGCAACAAGCGTTGGCACCGATCCGTAGCCATTGCTTCCTTTCGAGCCATCGCTGGGCCACGCCATGCGCACGGTTCGCGAAAGGACTGCCGTGAACTGTCGTGGGTTGGCGTTCGTCATGGAAGGTGTCGAGGTGACGGTCCGAACGGTTTGACTCGTTGTCTTTCCGAGTCTATCGTCACTCCCACGGACCCCCGGAAGGGCTCGGCGTGAGCACTGCTCCGCCGGGCCTTTTTTCTTGCCTCGACGCGGCGGCGCATCGAACCAAGTTTTTCCTCGAACTGGCTCGTTTCCTTGCAGAGGCCCATGATGCCATATCCCGCACCTGCAACCCTGCGTTCGCGCGAAGAATCGGGTCGGAATCCTTCAATGGCTCCAGCGCATGGTCTTCACATGAACGATCGACCTCTGATGCGCTCAAGGGTCCTTGCGATCCTTTCACTCGTCGTGATCGCCTCGTGCCACGCGCCGGTGACCGCACCAGTCACGGCACCCGCGACTTCGCCGGTGACCGCACCAGTCACGGCACCCGCGACTTCGCCAGCGACCGCACCAGCGACTGCACCGACGGCCGCGCGTGTTCCGCCCGTATCGTCCACCGTCCAGCTCGGCGCCATCTCGGTGGATCGCACCGAGGGCTCGGTGCGCGTGCCGGGCGTCGTTGCGCTGCGCGAAGGCTGGCTCGAGCAAGCCGTCTGCCAACAGGGCACTCGTGATCATGAGTCGCTCATCACGGTCTCGATGCCGCCGAGTTCGATCCACGCAGCGCTGCTGCTTGCGGGCCTTAAGCCCGGGCGCCCCGGTCACTGGCGCGTGCGCGATGATGGGTCGCTCGAGCTCGTGCCCCCGACCGGCGAAGCGGTGCTCATCGACGTCGAGTGGGTCGACGTCGCAGGCAGCGTGCAGCGCGGTCCGCTCAGTGCATGGATCAAGACGGAGGGCGCCGCTGCGCCGATGTCGTTTGTCTTCGCCGGCAGCGTCATGCGCGACCGCGCCGTCGCCCCGTACGTTGCCGATCAGTCCGGAAGCGTGGTCGGCCTCGTCACCTTCGGCGACGAACCGATGGCGAGCGTGGCGGTCGTCCCCGATCGAGCCGACGTCGCCGAGCCCTCGTTGAAGGCGTGGACCGAACGCATCCCGCCCGAGGGGACGGCGGTGACCATCGTGATCCGCCGCGCACCGTCGCGCGCGCCCTGATGCCCCTGCGTACGATCGCTGCATGGACCACGCGCCCCAGCATGCCGCCTCGTTGCGCGGCCTGACCAAGACCTACTTCCGGCCCGATGGATCGGTGCTGGTGGAAGCGCTCAAGGGCGTGGATCTCGACATTCCGTACGGCCAGTATGTGGCGATCATGGGCTTCAGCGGTTCAGGCAAGAGCACGCTCATGAACCTGCTGGGCTGCCTCGATCGGCCAACGTCCGGCGCGTACTACCTCGACGGGATCGACGTGGCCACCTTGCCCGATGACGAACTCAGCGCGGTCCGTGGCCGCCGGATCGGCTTCGTCTTCCAGGCGTTCAACCTGATCAGCGAGCTCACCGTCGTGGAGAACGTCGAGGTGCCACTCTTCTACCAGCGGCTCCCTGCGCCAGAGCGCCGCGCACGCGCGGTCGAGAGCCTGCAACGCGTGGGCCTGGGCGATCGGCTTGGGCATCGGCCGAGCCAACTCTCAGGTGGCCAGCAGCAGCGCGTGGCGATCGCGCGCGCCCTCGTCACCAATCCAGCGATCCTGATGGCCGACGAACCGACCGGAAACCTCGACACCGCGACCGGCGAATCGATCCTCGCCCTGTTCGAGGCGCTCCACCAGCAAGGGCTGACCCTCATCATGGTCACGCACGATGACCGCATCGCAGGTCGTTGCGAGCGCGTGGTGCGCCTGCGTGATGGTGCGATCGAGAGCGATCGTGCGGGTGGGCGCATGCAACCTGCGGGGAGCCCTGCGTGAAGCTCGTCGGCATCGACCCCGGCCTGCTGCGGACGGGCTACGCGGTGATCGATGCAAGTCGCGCCATGGCACCGCGCCTGATCGAGGCCGGGCTGATCAGGCTGCCGCCCAGGTCGAGCGTCGCCAGCCGACTGGTCCAGCTGCACGATGACCTTGCGGAACTGTTGGCCGAGCACGAGCCGGCAGTCGTCTCGGTCGAGGAAGTCTTCGTGAATGCCAAGTTCGCTCGCACCGCGGTGACCATGGCGCATGCCCGCGGGGTGGTGCTCCTGTGCGCGCAGCGGGCTGGGGCCCGACTGGTCGAGCTGGCGCCGGCCACGATCAAGAAGGCCATCGCCGGCAATGGTCAGGCCACGAAGCCCCAGATGCAACGAGCCGTTGCGGCGCAGTGCGGGCTGGCCGAGCCGCCCAAGCCCGCGGACGTGGCGGATGCCATCGCCATTGCGCTCTGCGCCTGCCTTCGCGGCGCTCGCTCGCGCTGAGTGGGCCTCGTTGCCTTCGCCCAATCAGCTCGCGCCCGCCGATAGAGTTCAGGCATGCCCAGCATGGCCCACGGTGTCCTGACCTGCGCTCGTCGGTTGACGAGCGATCAGTTGTCGCCTGTCCTGGCGTATCGCCGGCTGGTGGCCGCCGATGAGCGCTTGGCACCGAGCTTCCTCTTCGAGAGCGTGGAGCAGGGCGGTCAGGTCGGTCGATTCAGCCTCATGGGCGCGCGACCGATGCTCGAGGTGATCGCGCGCGCCAGCGCCGTCACGATTCGGCGTCGCGGCCAGCCTGATGAGCATCGCACCGTGGCGAATCCACTCGATGTGCTGCGGGAGCTCACGCCGTCGGGCGAGCCCATGCACCACGGTCCGGTGCCAGCGTGCTTCCACGGTGGTTGGGTCGGCTACTGCGGGTTCGATGCGGTGCGCTGGCTCGAGCCCGGCAAGCTGCCGTTCTCGGCGGCGCCGCGCGATGACCGGGACCTTCCCGATCTGCACATGGGCCTCTACGGCGAGGTCGTCGTCTTCGATCATGTGACGAAGTCGATGATCGTCTGTACATCGGCACCGCGCCACGGTGATGCGCGCGACGCCTCGCTCCCACGCGCGCTCGCGATCGAGATCGACCGCATCGTTGCGGCGCTCGAGGCCGACTCGGTGCGTCTGCAGCCCGGTCGAATCGACGACGACGCCAACGCGGCCCCGATGCGCCCCGTCTCCGCGAGCACGCCGCCGGGAGCCTTCCGCGCCGCGGTCGAGCGCGCCAAGGAGTACATCCGCGCGGGCGATGCGTTCCAAGTGGTGCTGAGCCAGCGCTTCGAGCGCACGACCACGACGGATCCCTTCGACCTCTACCGCATGCTGCGCGTGGTCAATCCGAGCCCGTACCAGGCCTACCTCCAAGCGGAAGGGTGCATCCTCGTCGCGAGCAGCCCGGAAATCCTCTGCAGGGTGCGTGGCGGCATCGTGACCAACCGTCCGCTCGCCGGCACGCGCAGGCGCGGCCGCGACGATGCCGAGGATGCACGCCTGGAAGCCGAACTCCTCGCCGATGCCAAGGAGCGGGCGGAGCATGTCATGCTCGTCGATCTTGGCCGCAACGACCTCGGTCGCGTGAGCGATCTGGGCAGCGTGCAGGTGAAGGCATGCATGGACATCGAGCGCTACAGCCACGTCATGCACATCTCGAGCACGCTCGAGGGATCGCTGCGGCCCGGCCTCGATGCGTGGGATGCGTTGCACGCGGCGCTGCCGGTTGGCACCGTGAGCGGTGCACCGAAGGTCCGCGCGATCCAGATCATCGATGAGCTCGAACCCGTCCGACGAGGCCCGTATTCGGGGGGCCTGGGCTGCGTGGGCTGGAACGGCGACCTCGATATCGCCCTGACCTTGCGCACGATGGTCGTGCCCACGGCGCTTCATGATGCCGCGCGCGGCACGTGGCGCGTGGATCTGCAGGCTGGGGCAGGGGTCGTGCTCGACAGCGACCCGACTGCCGAGGAGGACGAGACCGTCAACAAGGCCGCGGCCCTCGGCCGTGCCATCGAATTGGCTGAGCGCAGCTTCGCGTGAGGCGCGGTGGCGCTCGGCTGGGTCCATCGCGAGCACGGCCGCGCGCATCGAGCCGCGCACGGTGCTCGGTGCACTCAGTCCATCGGAATGGGATCGTCGTCGTCTCGGCGTCGTGCCACGCGTGCAGCGCCGGGGATGGCCTCGGCCGTCTTGCGCCTTGGCTTGCGCGTGCCATCCCAATCGGGCGGCAGATCCGCCGGTGGATCCAGCCCTTCTAGGTAACTGACCGCTTGGGCGACGCGGCCCGCCCGATCAACGAGCACAAACAGCGCGAAGACCGCCGCAACCAAGCCGAGCACTTCGATCACCGTGACGAGCACAAGGATCTTCTCGCCGGCCGAGCCTGGGATCATGAGCGAGAGCGCTCGCCCCACGGGCACCTGGACCCAGCCGATGCAGCCCGCGATCATGGCGGGCAGGGCCAGTTCATCGAACCACTCCGGTGGGGGCAGCTGCAGGTGCCGCCACAGCCCCTGCACGATCCGCATCAATCCCACCAGCTGCAGCCCGACGCATGCCAGCGCGCATGCTTGCAGCACACTGACGACGACGGGGCCGAAGCGCGTGCCGGAAAAGATCGTCGCGCCCACGATCAGCACCGCTGCCGACGAGAGTTCGGCGATCGACACGCCCTTGATCCACGGCTGCCAGGCGACGAGCGACGGGTGCTTCAGCCAACCTTCCCGATCGAGGCGCCACCACGCGATGGCCCGGAATCCTCCAAGGCCAAGGATGAGCAAACCCGTGAAGACTGGCACGACCGAGGTCGCCGCGCAGGTTCCCACGATCGCCGTCATGGCGGCGGCGCGCCACAGGCTCTCCAGAGCCTGCCGGAACGACGCATCGGGGCCGTCCTCGCCTGGCAGGCGGGCGCGCACGGCCGGCAGCTGGTCACCGCACTCCGGGCAGCGCATGGCGCCGGGGTTGCCGCCGCAATCGTGGCCGCAACTGGGGCAGTTCCTGATCCGGTGCTTCGGGGTTTGGTCGCGATGTGCCATGTTCGGGTCGCTTGTCCTGAACCGGATCGGAGAATTGCCGATAGAACTACCACAATGCCACCTGGAGGCCTCATGACCATGCTGCTTGCCTCGTTCGTTGCGATCGGTTCGATTCTGCTGGGGCCCTCCACGGCAGCCGCGGCGCCGGGCGATGCCCCTTCGGGCGCGGCCGCATGGGCTGACGCGCTCTGGACGGCAGCCTTGGCCGACGACCGGGCGAAGGTGGAGGAGCTGCTCAAGGCCGCACCGGCCGACGACGCCCCGGCGATGCAGAAGGTCCGCGAGCGCGTGGCCGAGCGCACCCGCAACCATGAGACCCGCGACGCCGAGCGCAAGGCGGATCTCGAGAAGCACGAGAAGGAGATGGGCGAGCATGTCACCAAGGGCGAACTGCTGAAGGCGCTCGTCGACGGCGCGAACATCCGCTACCTGCTCTCTGAGGCTGAATGGAAGCAGCGGGGGACCACGCCCGCCTTCCGCGATCTCGTCAAGACCGCGCTTGCCGAAGCGGCGAAGGCTGAGTCGGCGGGCGATCTGCTCTATGCGCAGGAACTGACCTTCCGTGCCAAGGTGCTCGTCGAGGACGGCATCGACCAAGAGGCCTTTGAGCGCACCGAGAGCGCGCTGAACGACCTGAACGACCGCATCATGCTCATCGCGATCTACGCCCCGCGCGCCATGCATGCGCTGCGCGAGAGCGTGGCCAAGCGGGTCGATCCCGACGACGACTTCGCCGACTTCAGCGAGGACGCGGCCGACGACTGGAAGGAAGTCGTGGGCGGCATCTCGCGCAACCTCACGCTCGGCGCGCTCTCGGCCGCAGCCGAAGCCCACATCGGCGGCCAGGGCTGGGAGCCGCTCGTGCGCGGCGGCCTCGAGCAGGTCCGCCTGCTCGCCACGACCAAGGCGCTCGATGAGACCTTCCCTGCACTCAAGGATCCCGCCATCGTGGGCGCCTTCACCAAGGAACTCGATGCACTCGCCAACGCCAAGCCCGAGCGAGCCAGCGGCACGTGGGCGCGCGCGACCGTCGACTCGATGCTCGAGGCGAATGACCGCACCATCAAGGTTCCGCACGATGTGTTGCTGCACGAATTCGGCACCGGTGCGACCGAGCGGCTCTCCAAGGATCAAGGCGATGACTACTCGTCGATCATCTGGCCTGAGAACCTGCGCCGCTTCAACCAGCAGCTCGAGGGTGATTTCGTCGGCGTGGGCATCCTGCTCCGCTACGACGACAAGCGCCAGCTCATGATCGCCAACCCGCTTGAGGGCGGGCCAGCTGCTCGTGCAGGGGTACAGCCCAACGACCGCATCATCGAGGTCAACGGCATGCCGACGGCCGGCTGGACGCTCAACAAGGCGGTCGAGACCATCACCGGCCCCGCCGGCAAGCAGGTCGTCATGAAGCTCCGCCGCGGCGAGGGCGACCAGGCGACCGACCTTGAGGTGCCGCTCATCCGCGAGCGCATCAAGATGCGCTCCGTGAACGGCTGGTGGAAGCGCTCGATCGACGAGGCCGGCACGCCCGAGTGGGACTGGATGATCGACCCCGATGCGGGCATCGGCTACCTGCGCGTGACCAGCTTCAATGATGACACGCTCGACGACATGGCCGACGCCATCGAAGCCATGCGCAAGGCTGGCCAGCTGCGTGGGCTCGTGCTGGACCTCCGAGGCAACCCGGGCGGGCTCCTGCCGGCGGCGGTCGACATGGTCAACCTCTTCGTGAGCCGCGGCCTGGTCGTCGAGGTGCAGGACCGCAACGGCCGCACGGTCGGCACGAACTACGCCAAGCCGAGCAAGGCCAAGCTTGCGGGACTGCCGCTGGTCGTGCTCGTGAATCGTGAGTCAGCGAGCGCCAGCGAGATCGTGAGCGGTGCCTTGCAGGCCTACAAGGCTGGCATCGTGATTGGCGATCGCACCTTTGGCAAGGGCAGCGTGCAGACCGTGCAGCGCGTGACCGATGGCCCGCGCCAGGCTGCCGTGAAGGTCACGCAGCAGTACTACGCGCTGCCGCCAGCGGCACCCGGGCAGAAGGGGCGCTTGGTCCACAAGCGCCTGAACACCGGCGACTGGGGCGTGAACCCCGACGTCGTCGTGCGCGTGGGTCCCAAGCAGCAGGAGAAGGCCCAGACGCTGCGCACCAAGGCCGACCAGATCGACGAGAGCGGCAAGGGCGCGAAGGACGAGCGCCCCAATCCGAGCGCCCTCGTGGCCGAGGGCGTGGATGAGCAGCTGGACCTTGCGCTCATGCTCCTGCAGGCGCGCCTGGCGACCGAGCCTGCGGTTGGCACGGCCGAGCGGCCCAAGTCGGCGCAACCTGCGCTGTCGACCGACCGCGGCGCGCCGCCGAGCTGAGATAACGCCCGAGGGCGCAGGAAACCACGGCATCGGGCCGTGCTGGGCCGCATCCCGGCACGCCGAACGCCCGCCCACCAGCGGGTGAGGGGAGTCCTTCGCCGGCCAGCATGGGTCGGTCTTGCCCCCGACGCGCGGTTCTCCTATAACTGA
Organism: Planctomycetota bacterium; assembly: GCA_018970045.1. GTDB lineage: Bacteria > Planctomycetota > Phycisphaerae > Phycisphaerales > SM1A02 > SYIB01. The sequence goes on from JAGWXC010000042.1 coordinate 7,911, forward strand.
CGGACTCTCCTTCGGTTGAGAGCCACCATGAGCATGCTTTCCGAACCCTCGACTTCCCGTCCGTTCGATGTCCACGGCAAGCCCGGCGAGCGAACCTCCGCCCCAGCCACGACCGGTCGCCGCGACCTGGTTGACCCCGCGCTCTGCCGCCAGTGGCTGCGCGACATGCTGATGATCCGCGAGTTCGAGAACCGCTGCATGCAGCAGTACCAGGACAAGAAGATCGGGGGCTTCTGCCACATCTACATCGGGCAGGAAGCGATCGCCGTCGGATGCACCGCCGCGGTGCGCCCCAACGACCCCATCGTGACCGCCTACCGCGATCACGGCCACGCGCTCGCCCGCGGCATGGCGGCCCGCCACTGCATGGCCGAGATGTTCGGCAAGATCGGCGGCTGCGCCAAGGGCAAGGGCGGCTCGATGCACATGTTCGACCGTGAGCATCACCTCTACGGCGGGCACGGCATCGTGGGCGCGCAGATCCCGCTCGGGGTCGGCCTGGCCTTCGCCTGCAAGTACATGGACGAAGTGATCGACGGCCGTCCCAACAGCCGCGTGGCGCTGGCGTTCCTCGGCGACGGCGCGCTCAACCAGGGTGCGATCCACGAAGCCATGAACCTGGCCGGCCTGCTCGACATCCCGTGCGTGATCATCTGCGAGAACAACGGCTACTCGATGGGCACGAGCATCCACCGCGGCACCACGATGGGCCACGACATCATCTCGAAGGCGATCGGCTACGGCATCGACGGCTACGTCGTCGATGGCATGGACGTGCTCTCGGTCTACCACGACATGAGCGCGATCGTCGAGAAGTGCCGTCGCGAGAGCCGCCCGGCCTTCGTCGACATGCGCTGCTACCGCTTCAAGGGCCACTCGATGAGCGACCCGCGCAAGTACCGCACGCCCGAGGAAGAGAACCAGTACGCGAGCGACGATCCGATCGGCCGCCTGAAGCTGCATCTGGAAGAGCGTGGCGAACTGCCTGAGGCCGTTCTGAAGGACATGCAGAAGGAGATCCGCGACGAGGTGCGTGAAGCGATCGCCTGGAGCGAAGCGAGCCCCGAGCCGCCGATGTCCGAGCTCTACCACGACGTCTTCGTCGAGCCGCACGGGCCGTTCAACGGCACCAGCCTGCCGCAGATGCTGCAGGGGAAGGACCTGCGCTGACCATGAGCACCGTCACCGTCATCGACCCCACCATGACCGCCACCCGCGAGATCGAGTTCCGTGACGCCTTGCGCGAGGCGATGAGCCAGGAGATGCGCCGCGACCCGCGCGTGTTCCTGCTCGGCGAGGAAGTCGCGCAGTACAACGGCGCCTACAAGGTCAGCAAGGGCATGCTCGATGAGTTCGGCCCGCGCCGCATCATCGACACGCCCATCTCCGAGTCGGGCTTCGCCGGCATGGCGATCGGTGCCGCGATGATGGGCCTGCGCCCGATCGTCGAGTTCATGTCGTGGTCCTTCAGCCTCGTGGCCGCTGACCCGATCTTGAACAACGCGCCCAAGATGCTCTACATGTCAGGCGGCCAGTTCGGCTGCCCGATCGTCTTCCGCGGCAACGACGGCGCCGGCGGCCAGCTCGGCTCCACGCACTCCTGGTGCGTCGAGGGTCTGTACAGCAATGTGCCCGGCCTGAAGATGGCGATCCCCAGCTGCCCCGAGGATGCCAAGGGCCTGATGACGACCGCGATCCGCGACGACGATCCGGTCTTCTTCCTCGAGAGCGAGCGCATGCTCGGCATGAAGGGCCACGTCCCCGAGGGCGACTACCTCATTCCCTTCGGCCAGGCCAAGGTCCGCCGCGAGGGCACCGACTGCACGCTCGTGTCGTTCGGCCGCCCGGTGAACTTCTGCCTCGATGCGGCGGCGGAGCTGGCGAAGGAGGGCATCTCGTGCGAGGTGCTCGACATGCGCACTATCCGGCCGCTCGACATCGATTCGATCGTGCGCAGCGTGCGCAAGACGAACTACTGCGTGGTCGTCGACCAGTCGTGGAGCTTCGGCAGCCCCGGCAGCGAGGTGGCCAGCCAGGTGCACCAGCACTGCTTCGACGACCTCGACAACTTCGTGCACCGCGTGCACAGCGCCGACGTGCCCACGCCGTACGCCTTCAACCTCGAGCAGGAGTATCTGCCCAACGCCCGCAGGATCTGCGAGGCGGTGCGCAGCTGCCTGTACCGCGCCTGAATCACGGACGATCCCAGGAGACACCATGCCCACGACCGTCACCATGCCTCGCCTCTCCGACACGATGGAGGCCGGCACCGTCATCAAGTGGCACGTGAAGGAAGGCGACACCGTCGCCAGTGGCGACGTGCTCGCTGACGTCGAGACCGACAAGGCCACGATGGAGATGCAGGCCTACGACGACGGCGTCGTGGCCAAGCTGCTCATCGGCGCTGGCGACCGCGTCGCGATCGGCACGCCCATCGCGGTCATCGCGGTGGAGGGCGAGGATGCCTCGTCGGCCGGCAGCGCCAAGCCCGCGGCGGCCGCCGCGCCGGCCCCGCGCGCCGCAGCATCGACCGATGCCCCGGTGGCCGTCACCGGCACCGTGGTCATGCCGAGCGCCCACGCCGACACGGGAGCGCGTGCGCGCATCTCGCCGGTTGCGCGCCGCATGGCCGAGGAACTGGGCGTCGACATCAACAGCCTGCGCGGCACCGGTCCCGGTGGCCGCGTCATCAAGCGCGACATCGAAGCCGCTGAGTCCCGCAAGGGCAGCGGTGCGGTGGCGGCCCCGGCCTCGATCATGCCGGCCATGCCGGTGGTGGCCACGCCTGCGCCCGCGGCGGCATCCAGCATGCCGGTCGTGGCGGGGCCTGGTTCGCGCGAAGTCGCCGTCAGCGGCATGCGCCAGACGATCGCGCGCCGGCTCGTCGAGAGCAAGAGCACGATCCCGCACTACCAGGTGTCGATGCGCTTCAACATGGATCCCTTGCTCGAACTGCGCAAGATGCTCAATGCGCAGCTCGAGCCGCAGGGCGTGAAGCTGAGCGTGAACGACTTCATCGTGCGCGCGTGCGCGCTCGCGATGGCGCAGCACCCGTACTTCAACGCGAGCTGGGCCGGTGACCGCATCATCATCCACGGCGAGGTCAACGTCGGCGTGGCGGTGAGCCTGCCTGCCGAGCGCGGCGGCGGCCTGGTGGTCGCCGTGATCCGCAATGCCGACCAGAAGGGTCTGCGCCAGATCTCGCTCGACACGCGTGCGCTGGCCGAGAAGGCCCGCACCCGCGGCCTCGGCCCCGAGGACATGATGGGCGCCACGTTCACGATCTCGAACCTGGGCATGTACGGCGTCGACAACTTCACCGCGATCATCAACCCGCCCAACAGCGCGATCCTCGCCTGCGGCGCGGCGGTGGAGCGGCCTGTCGTGCGCAACAGCCAGCTCTGCGTGGGCACCGAGCTCGACGCGACCCTCAGCCTCGATCACCGCGTGATCGACGGCGCGATGGCCGCCGAGTACCTGACCACGGTGCGCCACAACCTCGAGAACCCGGCCACGCTGCTGGTGTGAGTGGGGCGCGCGGGGCTAGGCTGCGCGCGTGAGCGACGCTGGGGCGATGAATGAACAGGGCATGGCGCGCCGCATGATCGGTGCAGGAGCACCGTGGGTCGCTGCTGCGTTCGTGGTGCTCTGCCTGGCCACGATTCCCGCCGGCGTGCCGATTCCCTTGGCTGCCATGACGGCCTTGGGGGCGCTTGGGGCCGCCAGCGTGCTTCTGGCTCGCGCCGATCCGCAGGGCCGATGGCAACGCGTCACGTGGTGGCCCGTGGCCGCCATCCTTGGGGCCATGGCCGTGTCGGTCCTGAACTGCCGGTTGCCAGGTCTGGCCACCGAACGCTCGACCAGTGCAGGGGTCTTCGCCCTGATCGCCGTGGCGGCGCAGGTCGCGGCGTGGGATCGACGCGCGCTTCGGATGATCCTCATCGCGTGTGCGGGGCTCGTGGTCGTGGTGGCAGCCGATGTGGGTTGGCAGCGGATCACGGGAGCATCGCTCCTGCGTGCCGTGCCAGGGGCGGGCGCGCGACTCGCGGGCAGTCACGGCAACACGAACGACCTCGCGGTCGCCAGCCTCATGCTGCCCCTGGGGTTGGCAGCGCTGCCGACGGGGTGGTGGTTGATTGGTGTGCCGTTAGCGATCGTCGGCGGCGTGCCGGCGTGGCTCAGCGCATCGCGACAAGCGGCCTTGGCGTGGGTTGTGGGGCTGTCGGTGGTTGCTGGGGCGCGCCTTGGTCGGCGCCGGGCCGTCATCGCCGTGCTGGCTGTGGTCGTGGCGGTGGCTGCTACGGTCGCGCTGACACCCGCGCTCCGCTCCCGCGCGGTGCAGACCTGGCGAGAGGGGGCGGGGATCCGCGAACAGCTCACCGTGTATGGGATGGAGCTCTTCGTCGAGCACCCAGTCACCGGCATCGGTCCGGGGCTGTTTGGCCAGTACTACCAACTCGATGCTCGCGAGGGCTGGTCATGGCGCGGCACGCCGCTGCCCAAGGTCGGCATGCCGTGGGTGCACTCGCTGCCGGTCGAGGTGCTCTGCGAGCTCGGACTCATCGGTGCCGTGGCCTACGCGGCCACGCTGGCCATCGTGCTGCGTCGGCTCTGGCGCGCCCGCAGCATGCCGGAGCTCGAAGGCCGCGTGGCCGTGGCGGTGCTCGCCGTCCTGGCGGCCGGCGCGCTGGCCGGCCTCGTGGACCTGACCTTCATCAAGGACTGGGTCCGCTGCGGCTTCTGGCTCGCGGTGGGGCTCGGGCTGGCGGTGGGGCGCTCGGTCAGTCGAGAGCGCCCCAGTTCGCCAGCATGATCGCCAGGTCGCCGCCGCCGATCTCGCCGTTGCCGTCCAAGTCGCCGATGGGCGCACCGATGGCACCCCAGAGGCCCAACAGCTGGCTCAGGTCCGCACCGTCGACCGCACCGTTCAGGTCGAAGTCGCCAGCGGCCAGCGAGCAGGCATCGATGCGCCCGTCGCCATCCTTGTCGTCATCGCCGCTCGCGATGTCGCACGAGTCGGGGATGCCGTTGGCGTTGCAGTCGCGCTCGGCTCCGCCCGAGAGATCGCACGAGTCGGGCACGCCATTGCCGTTGCAGTCCGGCACCTGGCCCTGGGCGATCTCGTAGCTGTCAGGCAGGCCGTTGCCGTTGCAGTCGGCCTTGCACTCGTCGGGCACGCCGTTGCCGTCAACGTCGTTGCTCGTCCCGCTGCCGATGTCGCACGAGTCGGGCACGCCGTTCGTGTTGCAGTCGGTCGCGGTGCCGCTCGACAGGTCGCACGTGTCGAGCACGCCGTTGCCGTTGCAGTCCGGCGCACCGGCCGCGAACTGGCACGAGTCAGGCGTACCGTTGGCATCGCAATCGGTCTCGATGCCCGCGGCGATGTCGCAGCGGTCAAGGATGCCGTTGCCGGTGCAGTCGAGCGTCGGCTGCTGGCCGAGCTCGTAGCCATCGGGCAGGTCGTTGCCGTCGCAGTCCTGCTGGCAATCGTCGGGCTGTCCGTCGGCATCGATGTCTGACGCGGTGCCTGAGGCGATCTCGCACGTGTCATGCACGAGGTTGCCGTTGCAGTCGGCGGTGCCGCTGCTGATCTCGCACAGGTCGACCACGCTGTTGCCGTCGCAGTCGAAGAGCGGCCCGCCGTAGCTGACCGAAGCTTCAAGGTAGGCGTCGGCGCCGCACTGTGTGGCGCTGACGGCCGCCGAGCCCGAAGCGCTGACCGTCACCACGCCAGGCACGGTCGCCGCGTCGACGATCTGACGCCACGTGGCGGCGGGGATCGTCACGGTCGCCTCGTTCGGCGTGGCCGGGCAGTCGCTGCCGGTCGAACCGAAGAGGAACTGGGTGCCAGCGCTTCCTGGGATCACGATGCCGTTGAGGGCCATCGAGAGCCACTCGTTCTGGCCGCCAAGGTCAGCACGCGCACGCACCGTCAGGGTGACGGGCGTCGTGGCGTAGGCCTGGCCCGTGAAGGAGCCCGTCGCCGTGACGCCAGCACCCACCGCACCCATGTTGCCGGTGTCGCTACGACGAGAACCATCCTCGCACAGGTCGGGGATCTGGTTCCCGTTGCAGTCGGTGGCGCCCTGGGCGATCTCGACGATGTTGGGCGTGCCGTCCTGGTCGCAGTCGGCAGCGCACTCGTCGGGTTCGCCGTTGCCATCAAGATCCTGCGAGCGACCGGCGGTCACATCGCACGAGTCGATGGCGCCGTTGCTGTTGCAGTCGGGCTGCAGGCCGGTGGCGAGTTCGTACCCATCGGGCAGGCCGTTGCCGTTGCAGTCAGGCTGGCAGCTGTCGGGCGTGCCATTCTGGTCTGCATCCGAGCTCGTGCCAGCACTGATGTCGCAGGAGTCCGGCGTCCCGTTGGCATTGCAGTCAGGTTCGCCCTCGCAGGCATCGCCTGTGCCATCGCCGTCGCAGTCCAGCTGCAGGGGATCCGCCACGCTCGGGCAGCGGTCGATGCAGTCGGCCACACCGTCGCCATCGCTGTCGGTTTCGGCGTTGCCGCAACCGCATGAACCTGCGTTGGTCTTGCCCGGATCGTTGGGGCAGCCGTCCAGGCAATCGGGCGTGCCGTCACCGTCGGCGTCGGCTGCAGCGCCGCAGCTGCCGCAGGCGTTCTGGGGGCAGCCGTTGCAGGGGCCTGCCACGCTCTGGCAGGGGTCCAGGCAATCGACGATGCCGTCACCGTCGCTATCCGCATCGCTGGAACCGCAACCGCAGATGCCGGGCGCGGTCTTGCCGGGATCGCTCGGGCAGCCGTCGAGGCAGTCGGGCGTGCCGTCGCCGTCGGAGTCGGCGTCGCTGACGCCGCAGCCGC
>JAGWXC010000273.1 GCA_018970045.1 Planctomycetota bacterium
TACCCCTACGTGGTGCTCGAGATCACGCTGATCTACTTCTTCAGCTACTTCTGGACCACCGTGCAGTTCAGCCCCGACGAGATGTCGAAGCAGCTGCGCGACCATGGCAGCATGATCCCCGGCATCCGTCCGGGTCCGTTCACCGCCGAGTACCTCGAGCGGATCATGGAGCGCATCACCTACGTGGGCGCGGGCTTCCTGGCGGTGATCGCCATCATTCCCACGCTGGTCACCCAGCAGCTGGGCATTCCCTTCAACGTGAGCCAGTTCCTGGGCGGCACCGGCCTGCTCATCGTGGTGAGCGTGGGCCTGGACGTGGTGCAGCGGATCGAGGCCAACCTGCTCATGCGGAACTACGGCGGTTTCCTGTCGGGCGGCAGCGAGGCCAACGGACCCCGCATTCGGAGCGCCCGCGCATGAGCCGCAGCGGCGTCAACGAAGCCCCCCGTCACGAGGCGGTCGCCCGCAGCTGGTGGGTGCGCCTGGATGGTGGTGCCGCCGAGCGTCTGAGCGGCCGGCCGGTCCACGACGAGGTCCGTCGACCCCGTCGTTCCATGGCGGAGATCCGCACGCCCGCGGAGATCGAGCTGATGACCGAGGCGGGCCGCGTGGCCGCCTTGGCGTTGCGTGCGGCCTCGGCTGCGTGCGTGCCAGGAGCCACCACGGCCGCCGTGGACGGTGCAGCGGCCGGCGTGATCGCCGCCGAGCGATGCGAGCCCGCGTTCCTGGGCCTTCGGGCCTCGCCCGAGGCTCCGGCCTTCCCGGCCGCGACCTGCGTGAGCGTGAACGAGCAGGTGGTGCACGGCGTGCCCGGCGAGCGCCGGCTGGCGTGCGGCGACATCGTCAAGATCGACTGCGGCGTGCGTCATCGCGGCTGGTGCGCGGACGCGGCCGTGACCGTGGCCGTGGGCACCGCGAACGAGGCTCACCTGGCCATGATCGGGCGGGCTCGTGCCATGCTGGACGAGGCCGTGGCCATGATCCGACCCGGCCGGCGCTGGAGCGAGATCGCCGAACGACTCCAGGTGATGGCGTTGGAGGGCGGCTACGGTCTGCTCACCGACCTCATCGGCCACGGCATCGGCCGTCAGCTGCACGAATGGCCCGAGGCGCCGAATTCCCTCAGCCGCAGCCTGCTGCAGCGGCGAGACTTCACCCTGCTGCCTGGCATGACCCTGGCCATCGAGCCCATGCTCGCCATGGTGGGGGACCAGCCCGTGCGTCGCGACGAGGACGGCCATCCCATGGGCGTGGCCACCCGCGTGGCCGCCGACGGCTGGACCGTGGAGGCCCTCAGCGGCCTGCCGAGCGCACACTTCGAGCACACGATCGCGGTGAACGGCCACGGTGCCACCGTGCTCACCCGTCTTCCCGTGGGAGGCCGCTGACCATGGGCAAGGACGACAAGATCACCCTCGACGCCGAGGTCACCGAGGCCCTGCCGGACGCCATGTTCAAGGTGCGCCTGCAGAACAACCAGGAGATCCTCGCCTACGTGAGCGGCAAGATGCGGAAGTTCTTCATCCGCATCCTTCCCGGCGACAAGGTCACCATCGAACTCAGCCCCTACGACATGACCAAGGGGCGCATCGTCTACCGCTACTGAACCAGGAGCCACCATGAAGGTCCGAAGCAGCATCAAGCGACGCACCCGCGACTGTCAGATCGTCGTCCGCAAGGGCAAGCGATTCGTCATCAACAAGAAGAACCCTCGCCTGAAGCAGCGCCAGGGCTGAAAGCACAGGAGCACCACCCATGCCACGACTCGCAGGCATCGACATTCCCGAGCGCAAGAAGATCCTCTACGCGCTGCAGTACATCCACGGCATCGGCCCCAAGGTGGCGAAGGAGATCCTCGCCAAGGTCGGCGTCGACGGCGACCGCCGCGCGAACACCCTCGACGACAAGGAGCTGGCCGGCATCGCCCAGACCATCGACGCGGGCTACGTGGTCGAGGGCGCGCTGCGTCGACAGATGCAGCAGGACATCCAGCGTCTGAAGGACATCAAGTGCTATCGAGGCGAGCGGCACCGCAAGGGCCTGCCCGTCCGTGGCCAGCGCACCCGCACCAACGCCCGCACCCGCAAGGGCAAGAAGCGCACCGTGGCGGGCAAGAAGGGCGTGAAGGGCTGATCGGCCCCGAGCAGGAGCAGAACCATGGCAAGCAAGAAGAAGGTCCGCAAGAACGTGGCGAAGGGCATCGCGGTGGTGACCGCGTCCTTCAACAACACCATGATCACCATCACCGACGTGAACGGCGAGACCCTGGCATGGGACTCGGCGGGCAGCGTCGGCTTCAAGGGCGCCCGCAAGAGCACCCCGTTCGCCGCCAGCCGCGCCGCCGAGAAGGTGGCC
>JAGWXC010000274.1 GCA_018970045.1 Planctomycetota bacterium
TGTACAAGGCCCGCAAGACGGGCGACTGGGATGAGTTCGCCGACAATGCGGTCAAGCTCAAGTGGGTCGACCACGTCGTGAGCGAGATCCGCGAGGAGGGCATCCGCCGCAAGCCGGGCGACGCGCCGCCCGCACCGATGTGGGGCATGTTCGGCGTGAGCATGAAGCAGGACGAGCAGGGCCGGCCCTACATGAGCCTGCCACCGCTCGACCCGTACGACTGCTACTTCATGGTGAACCCACGCGGCTTCTACCGCATCGAAGGCCGCTGAGGCCGTTCCATCGGTGAACTGACGCAGGGCGGTGCCGCACGGCGCCGCCCTGCTGCATTCCGGGGCGGTCAGAGCACTAGGTTGACCATGCGGCCCGGCACCACGATCACCTTGCGGGGCGACTTGCCCGCCAGATGAGGCAGCACGTCGGGATGGCCGAGCGCGATGGACTCGACCTGCGCGGCATCGGCCTTCGTCGGCACCATGATCCGGGCACGGATCTTCCCCATGACCTGCACGGCGATCTCGACCTCGTCGTCGACGAGCATCGAGGGATCGGCGATGGGCCACGGTGCATGCACCACGAAGCCCGACCCACCCAGCTTTGCCCAAAGTTCCTCGGCCGCGTGCGGCGCGAACGGAGCGAGGATCCGCACGAAACGCTCGAGCTGCGCGCGCGTCAGCCCGCCGTCGGCGGGATCGGTCATCTCCTGCGGCCGCGTCGCCGCGTTCACGAACTCGATCATCGATGCGATGGCGGTGTTGAACGCCAGCCGATCGATGTCGCCGGTCACCTTGTGCACGGTTCGGTGCAGCAACCGCTCGATCGCGGGATCCGCGTCCCGCGCCAGGAGCAGACCACCGGTGCGCTCATCGACCGCGAGTCGCCACGCCCGCGCCAGGAACCGGTGCACGCCCGCGATGTCGCGCGTGTTCCAGGGCTTGCTCGCCTCAAGCGGCCCCATCGACATCTCGTACAGGCGGAACGTGTCGGCGCCGTACTCCGCAATCACGTCATCGGGATTGATCACGTTGCGAAGGCTCTTGGACATCTTGGCGATGACCTGCGTGACCGGTCCGCCGCCGCGCTCGTGGTGACCGCCGTCGCGCTCCTCGACCTGGTCGACCGCCACCAGGCTGCCGTCGGCGCGCTGGTAGGCATAGGCGGTGAGCATCCCTTGATGGAACAGCCTGCCGAAGGGTTCCGGCGTGCCCACGTGGCCGAGGTCGAAGAGCACCTTGTGCCAGAACCGCGCGTACAGCAGGTGAAGCACAGCATGCTCGGCACCGCCCACGTACAGGTCGACGCCGCCCGCGTGGAGGCTGCCATCGCTGCGCTGGCTCTGGAGCCAGTAGCGCTCGGCCTCGGTGGAGAGCATGCGCGAACCGTTCGCGGGATCGCAGTAGCGCAGGTAGTACCAGCATGAGCCAGCCCAACCCGGCATGGTGTTCGTCTCGCGGCGCACCGGTGTGCCGGGCGCCAGCAGCGATGGATCGACGCCCGCCTCGCCAGCGGTCGTGTTCACCCACGCCGCCGCCTTGCCCAACGGCGGCACCGGCACATCGCTCTCGATGGGCTTGTAGTCGGCGAGTTCGGGCAGCAGGACCGGCAGCGCGCGCTCCGACACCGGGTAGTGGCGGCCGGCTTCGTCGTACACGATCGGGAACGGCTCGCCCCAGTAGCGCTGCCGGCTGAAGAGCCAGTCACGCAGCTTGTAGTTGACGCGACGTGCACCGCGTCCGGCTTTGGCGAGCCAGTCGATGACGGCTGCCTTGGCCCGTGTGGTGTCGAGACCATCGATCGAGCACTCCGCGCCGCTGCTGTTGCAGGCCACGCCGTGGCCGCTCGTCGCGGAGGTGCCGTCGAAGGCCGCGCCCGCAATCTCGACGACCTGCCGCATGGCAAGTCCGAAGGTGCGCGCGAAGTCGAAGTCGCGCTCGTCATGCGCGGGCACCGCCATGATCGCGCCAGTGCCGTAGCCCATGAGCACGTAGTCGGCGGACCAGATTGGGATCGACTCGCCCGTCGCGGGATTCACGGCGCGCATGCCGGTGTCGACACCGGTCTTCTGCTTCGTGTCGGCCTGTCGATCGACGTCGCTGCGGTTGGCGGCTGCGGTCGCGTAGTCGCGCACCGCAGCGGCACCTGCGCCCCCGGCCTTGATGGCCACCTCGACCAGCGGGTGTTCGGGCGCAACCACCATGTAGGTCGCGCCGAAGAGCGTGTCTGGGCGCGTGGTGAACACGCGCAACATGCCGAAGCCCGGCACCTCGAAGTCGATCTCCGCGCCCTCGCTGCGGCCGATCCACTCCGCCTGCATCGTGCGCGTGCTGTCGGGCCAGTCGAC
>JAGWXC010000275.1 GCA_018970045.1 Planctomycetota bacterium
CTGTCGAGCGTGAACACCACGAGGTCGGGCTTCTTCGCCTTGATGTCATCGACGAACATCTGGCAGAGCTCAGGATGGATGTCGAGACCCCAGATCCCCTTGAATGGCGCGACATAGACGCGGGGACCGGCAGGAGCTTCAGCCGTGGTGGCCTCGGCGGGCTTCGCCGTCGCCTTGGCCGGGGTGGCGCCCTTGGTTGCGGCCGGCTTGGTGGCGGCGGGCTTGGTCGCCGGCTTCGTGGCGTCCTTCTTCGGCGGAGCCTGGAAGGCGAAGAGCGGCAGGGCGAGCACGGCGAGCGTCAGGGCGATTCGGCGCATGGGTGCCATACTAGCGAGGCTCCCCCGCTGTTCACCCGTTTGGACGTCGATTCAGGACCCCGTTCGACCCCACTCCACCGCTTGGGCCAGCGCGGCGGCTGCATCGCCCACCCGCCCCTCGAGCTGCGCGCGGTAGACGCGGTCCAGGATCGCCCCCATGGCTGGGCCCGGGCGCAGTCCGGCGGCAAGGAGGTCGCCCCCGGTGACCCATCGGGCCGGGGCGAGCCCGCCGGGTGCCGCGGCGTACGGCTCCATCCACTCGCTGATCGACCGTGCACGGTCAGGGGCCTCGACCCCCACGATGTCGAGCGCCGAAGGGGTCAGCGGCGATGCCAGGGTCAAGCGCCGATCAGCGATCGGGGCGCCGTCGAAGCCATCGAGCATCCACGTCACCAAGCCAAGCGTGGTGTCGAGATCGCCGGATTCGCGGTTGCTGAGCATGAGCGCTTCGGTCCAGCGCCCGGTGCCGCCGCCACGATCGGCTCGGTCGCGCAGCCAGGCCGCGAGCAGCGCACCGACCGGCCGGCCATGATCGATGGCCGACAGCCGGGACAGCGGCCCCACGGTGTGCGGCCCGGCGAAGACCGCGGCATCGAGCCCCAGCGACTCGACCAGTTCGGCACCGTGCACCCGCCGGGGGTGCTCGACGATCTTGCGGATCTCGATGCCGATGCGCTCGCGGCTCACACCCGCGAGTTCCGACGCGTGAGCGCGGATGGCGTCGACCGTCTGTGGCTCGATCTCCAGCGCGAAGCGCGCGGCAAAGCGCGCCGCACGCAGCATGCGCAGCCGATCCTCGCGGATGCGTTCGTGCGGCGAGCCGATGGCGCGAAGGACGCGCGCCGCGACATCCGCGCGGCCGCCGACGAAGTCGATGACCTCGCCGCTCGCGGGGTCCATGAAGAGGCCATTGACCGTGAAGTCACGCCGGTGCGCATCTTCCTCGGGCGTGGCGAACCGCACGGAATCGGGACGGCGGCTGTCGGTGTAGGGACCATCGGCACGGAAGGTCGCGACTTCGACGACCACACCCCCCGTTCGCACCAGCATGACGCCGAACGACTCGCCCACGCCTTTGGCGCCCTTGAAGAGCGCCGTGATCTCCTCGGGCTTGGCACTCGTGGCGACATCGAAGTCAGCGGGCTCGAGGCCCAGCAGCTGGTCGCGCACGCAGCCGCCGGCGAAGTAGGCGATGTGCCCCGCCTCGCGCAGGCGCAACGCGATCGAGCGGGCGGCATCGTGGGGAGACAGGTGCGCGTGGCTCATGATCCAACGCGCCCCATGCGGGCGCGCAGCTCCTGCTGGAGCGCGGCGATGCGCCGCTGCAGCTCAAGCATGCCGGCCGACGGATCCTTGAAGAGTTCCGCAACCTCCGCGGCGGGGATGACCGGGCCCGCGAGGCAGCCGATGCGACGGAAGGGCCGCGGCAGGAGCTGCCCCTTCGGCCACGCCTCGAAGGTGCCCTCGATCGCCATCGGGACGATGGGCACTGCCGCCTTGCGGATCATGATCGACACGCCGCGCTTGAACTCCTTCAGTTCGCCATCTTCCGAACGTGTGCCCTCGGGGAAGACGAGCACCACGCGGCCGGCCTTGAGCTCATCGATCCCGGCCCGCATCGCCGCGGCATCGGCGCCGTCGCGGTTGATGGGAATGGTGCCGAGGCTCCTGATCAGCCAGCCGAACGGCCCCACGAAGAGCGTTGCGCGCCCGATGGGCGAGAACGGACGCTCCGCCAGGAACGTGCCGCAGACCGGAGGGTCGTAGTAACTGCAGTGGTTGCAGACCGCGAGGAATGCGCCGGTGCGCGGAACGTTCGAGCGACCGAGGTAGAGCCGACGATGGACGAGCAGGAAGAACGCCTCGACAGTCAGCGTGACGAGGTCGAACCACGTCGACTGCACTGCCCCGCGGCCCGGGCAGCGCCGGGCGAACTGCGTCAGGCGCACGGAGCCGCCCCCTGGGCGTGCCGCTGCTGGAGCGTGTGGCCGACCATGGCGCGCACGAT
>JAGWXC010000043.1 GCA_018970045.1 Planctomycetota bacterium
CCGGCTCCTGAACCTGCACCGGCTCCTGAACCTGCACCGGCTCCTGAACCTGCACCGGCTCCTGAACCTGCACCGGCTCCTGAACCTGCACCGGCTCCTGAACCTGCACCGGCTCCTGAACCTGCACCGGTTCCTGAACCTGCACCGGTTCCTGAACCTGCGCCCGTTCCCGAGCCTGCGCCGGCTCCAGCTCCCGAACCTGCGCCTGCTCCTGAACCCGCACCTGCGCCTGCGCCCGTTCCCGAGCCTGCGCCCGCTCCCGCACCTGCCGCCGCACCCGGTTCAGAAGCTGCGCTCCAAGCTGAATTGGATGGCGTGAATGCTGAGCTGCTGGCCTCGAACCGTTCGTTGGAGGATCTCAAGCAGCGCATCAATACGTCGGCTGCGCTCGATGCTGCCGAGCGTGCCAAGGCCGAGAGCGACGAGCGCGTCAAGCCGCTGCTCGTGGACATGGCGCGGTTGCGTGCCGAGCGTGATGCAGCACCGGCGGGCTCGGAGGCCGCGGCCACCGCAGCCACGGCCCTCGCGGCAGTCGAGCGGCAGCATGCCAACCTCATCGATGACATCGGTCGTCTGAACCGCGAGTCGGAGCGTCGCAGCCTCACGCAGTCGATCGCCACGCTCACGGACCGTCGGTCGGCCCTCGAACGTTCCATCCGTCAGGCCCGCGGTGAACCCGAGCCGGCACCCGCCGCGCTCGCGACCGGTTCGCTCCGTCTGGTCACGTTGGATGGCACCACGCCACCAATCACGCCCGAATCGCCTGACTCCGATGCTCCGACCATGGTCGCACCGAGCCAGGTCGACACGGTGATGTCGACGAGCTACGTCTTCGATGCCAAGCTCGACAAGTGGGTCCCGGCCAAGGAGGCCGCCGCCGCACCGGCCCAGGATTCATCGTCCACGACAGCCGATTCAGCACCGGGCACAGCGCAGGCTGCAGCTCCGCTGATGGACGAGGACTTGATCCCCAAGGGCATCCGCGAGAAGTACTCCGTCGCGGACATCCAGCGCATCGCCAAGCGCGACATCGAGGACGGCACCCTTGATGGACGCGTCACGCGCCTGCTCGAGATCGATTACCGCGATCTCATCGCGGGCAGGTCGATCCTCAACGTGATCGTCCGTCCGGATGACTTCATCAACGTCGTGCCGCCGCCGACCGGCGTGGTCTACATCGATGGCGAAATCTCGCGGCCAGGTCCGTACGACCTCCCTGCGACTGGTCAGCTGACCCTGAGCCGTCTCGTGGCTGCAGCCGGTGGGCTTGGCCCGCTGGCGATCCCGGAGCGTGTGGACCTGGTCCGTCGCGTCGGGGATCGTGAAGCCACCATCCGAGTGAACCTCGCCGCCATCCGCGAGCGCGCCGAACCGGACATTGCACTGAAGAGCGATGATCACGTGATCATCGGGACGAACTTCTTTGCGCAGCCCTTGGCCGTCATCCGCAACGGTTTCCGCATGACCTACGGCTTCGGGTTCCTCATCGATCGCAACTGGGGTACCGACATCTTCGGGCCGCCGCCCGAGGCGCTGACGGTCCAGTGACCGAGCGGCCATGTGCAGACGATCCCAAGCCTGCACCCGGTCGTACGGTGGCGACAGACCACTCGAGCATCCTTCATGACGAGCCCCGCCACCAAGCCTCACCGACTTGCCGAACCCACCGCACCGGTGGTCGTCGGCATGCTCGTGCTGCTTCTGGGGCTGGGGCTGGCGGTGTTCTTCGACGTGCTCCAGAAGCAAGTGGCGTTCGCGGTGTCGCAGCCATCGGACTGGGGCCACACGCTCATCATCCCGGCCGTCGGTGCGTATCTCATCTGGCTTCGCCGAGCCGAGCTGCTCGCTGAGCCGTTCCGTCCCTTCTGGCCGGCGCTGGCGCTGCTGCTGGTGGGGGTGGGCTGGTACGCGCTCTGCGTGATCGGCCCGAAGCCGCTCTTTCACCACAACCTCCAGGCGGCGGGCGTGACGCTCGCCCTGTTCGGTGCAGCCTGGACGATCCTCGGCACGCGCGCCATGCGGGTGCTCTGGTTCCCGCTGCTGTACGTGTGCATCTTCAGCCAGACGCTGTCCGAGCGCATGCTGTCGAAGGTCACCTTCCTGCTGCAGGACCTCGCGGCGCTCGGCGCGTACGGACTGCTGCTCGTGCTCGGCCTGGATGCCGACCGCAGCGGCAACACGATCACGGTGATCAGCGAGGGCGTCTCGCACCCGCTGAACGTCGCCGAAGCGTGCAGCGGCATGCGCATGGTGGTGGCGTTCACCGCACTCGGCACGTTCCTCGCGTACACGCAGATGCATGGCCTCGTGCAGCGCGCGCTGATGGTGCTTTCGGCGATCCCGGTTGCGGTGGCCGTCAACATCCTTCGCATCGTCACCCTCGGTGTGCTGTCGCTGGCCGATGCCAATTTCGCCACCGGCGAGTTCCATCACTTCGTGGGCCTCGTGTGGATGCTTCCGGGCCTGCTGCTCTTCCTGGGCGTGCAATGGGTGATCAACAACGTGATGGTCGATGACCGGGGGGCGAAGCGTGCGGTTTGATCCACGATGCACCCTCGCCTATGCCGCCGTCTGCGTGACGCTCGC
The DNA here is from genome assembly GCA_018970045.1 of Planctomycetota bacterium. Lineage (GTDB taxonomy): Bacteria > Planctomycetota > Phycisphaerae > Phycisphaerales > SM1A02 > SYIB01. The sequence goes on from JAGWXC010000043.1 coordinate 2,587, forward strand.
GGGCAGCGCGCTGGGGTTTCGCGCCGCCATCGAACAGCTGAACGTGTACCTGCGCAAGGAAGCCGTGCCGCTGCGCGAGTCGCTCGACAGCATTCCGGTGGTGCTCGGTGACTGGGAGCGAACCGGGGAGGACGTCCGGTACGGCGCCGACGTGGAGACCGAGCTCGGCACGAAGCAGTATCTGCTCAGGACCTACGAACGCGGCGGTGCACAGGGGCGTGAGCGGGTGCAGCTGCACATCGCGTACTACACCGGCCTGATCGACACGGTGCCGCACGTTCCCGAGCGGTGCTGGGGTGCCGCCGGCATGATCATGACCGAGCAGCCCCATGATGTGGCGCTCCAGGTGGACGCAGCCGGCTGGCCGCTCGGCAGTGCCCGCAACGCAGCCACCGGCGAACCGTATCCCACGACCATGGTGCGCGATCCCGTCACGAAGAAGGAGCAGCTCGTCCACCTGCCGCTGGGTGATTGGGCGGCCAGCGTGACGGAGTTCCAGGAGCAGGGGGACACGAGGCATCGCGTCCTCGGCGGCTACTTCTTCGTCGCCAATGGCCGCATGACGAGTTCGCCCTATCAGGTGCGCAACCTGGCGTTCGACCTGACAGACCGGTACGCCTACTACTGCAAGGTGCAGTGCACGATGGTGCTGCCGTCCGACGGCGCCACCGACGAGGCGTTTTCCGAAGCGGCCGGCGATCTGGTTCGCCTGGCCATGCCCGACATCATGCGGTGCCTTCCCGACTGGCCGTCCTGGGAGGGCGGCGCGGCCGGCACCGCCCCCACGCCCAAGGCAGGATGAGAGACAACCATGGCACGCAAGCTCAATCGCAAGTTCGTGATCATCGTCGGTGGAGTGACCCTGACGGCCGTCGTCGGTGTGGGTGGCATCGCCGCCTGGCGCATGTCCAGTGCACCCGAGCGCAATGTGTCGTCAGGTGATGCAGCCCTGAAGGCCGGCCGCATCAACGAAGCCGTTGAGCGCTATGGCCGCGCTGCCAACAAGCGACCCGATCGCCCGGACTACTGGAAGAAGTACGTCAGTGCGCTCGAGCAGCAGCCGACCAACACGACGCAGGCCGGGACGCAGAACTTCTTCCAGCTGCTGGCTGGCCGAGCGAAGCTGGCGGAGTCCGACCCGTCCGACGTCGCCGCGCTGACGGCCTACCTCGACCAGCTCGGCGGCACCAACCCTGCCGACGTCGTGCTGGCCTGCACGCGCATGACGCCGCTCTATGCGAAGTACCCGAAGCAGGCGGCGATGCTCGAGGCGGCCTCGCTGTCGGCGACGCTGCGGCAGTGGGAGTCCAAGCGCGCGGGCATCGATGATGCCGAGCGGAAGTTGCTGGATCTCGCCCGTGCACCCGATGCGGGCATGGATCCTTGGCTGGGGCTGGTGGAATACGCCGATGCGCGCCTTGAGGCGGCTCGGCGAGCAGGGATTGCCGCGGATGTCGCGCGATGGAATGAACTGCTCGAGGGCTACCTCGCGCAGGCGATCGCCGCCAATCCTGACGCGCCTCGACTCCAGATCGCCCTGGTGCTCAGGGTCATCGGCATCGATCGTGATCAGCGACGGTCTGCGGCGCAGGCGCAATCGCCTGCGGCGTTCGATGCGGCGCTCGCCATGGCGGCCAAGCAGCTGCCCGAGCTCGAAGCCATCGATGTGTCCAACCTGCTCAAGATCGGCAGGCTGCTTGGACCGGTCCAGCGCGATCGCGCGATCGAACTCGCGCAGGACTGGCTCGCGAAGCACCCCGCGCAGCCGCAGGTCATGGCGGACCTGGCGTCGGTGCTGCAGGAATCAGACCGCCAGGCCGATCGTGATGAATCGGTGGCCCTGAATGCCAAGATCCGCGACATGCAGACCTTCCCGCCCGGGCTGGCGGCGCTGACGCAGGATTCGCTGCGCGTACGGGCGGCGCAGGGTGTGTTCGATGCACGGTTCATCGGCCTGCTCGAGGCGAAGGACCAGGCCGGCCGCGACGCCATCGTTCCGTCCCTCGATGAAGCGCTCCAGGCGATTCGACGCGTGGGAGGTGCGGGCAACGAGCAGACCATCGCGCGCTGCGAGGCCCTCGTGCAGTTCGCGCGCGGCCAGTACGGTCCGGCGCTGCGCGGGCTCGAGCGCGTCGTGGCTGCACCGGATGCCGACACGCTGTCCATGATCGTCGCGATCGAGAGTGCGGTGCGTCGCGAGGAGTTCGGCGTGGCGCAGCAGCTGTCCGCCCGCGCGGCCGCACGGTTCCCCCAGAATCCACGGGTGGTCGAGGGCGCGCTGCGCGTGTCGCAAGCCACGGGCCGTCGTGACGAGGCTCTGGGCCTTGCCGAGCGCCTGGTGTCGCTGGAACCGGACAACGCGCTCGCCAAATCGGTTCTTGCAGCCGCGCAGGATCCCGCACGCATGGCTCCTGCACAGGATGAGCTTGAAGCCCAGCTGCGCAAGGCCTTCCAGGATTCCAAGGGCAACGCAAGCGCACTTCGTGATGCAGCCGTGGCACTGATGACGGCTCATCCTCAGGATGTACGCCCCCGCCTGATGTGGGTCGAGGCGATCGCTCGCCTGGGCGACCGCGAAGCGGCCCTGAAGGCGACCGATGAATCGCTCGCCCTGTTCCCCGACAACGAGGTGCTCAAGGCCCGCAAGCTCGACCTCTCGACGACGGATCCCGTGGAGCGCCTGCGGCTCGTCGCTGCGCAGCGCAAGGGCACCGAAGCCGAGCGCCTGATGTACGAGGTGTCCACGCTGCTGGCCAGTGAGCCGGCTTTCGAGCGTGCTTCGCTCGGTGGTTCGGACCAGGCCGATCGTGAGCGCGTGACGAAGGAACTCGCGTCGATCCGCAAGGCGATCGATGACACGCTGCCGAAGGCGCTTGCGGCGAATCCCGGCAACGAGACGCTGCTGATCCTGCTCGTCGAGCGCGGAGCGCGCCGGAAGGACGCGGCGCTCGTCGACCAGGCGGTAAAAGCTGCTGCCGGCTCGAGCGACCCGAAGCTGCCGAACCTGATCAAGGCGGTGGGGGCCCTGCGTGGTGGTGACGCGGCGCAGGCCATCGAGCTCATCCGTGCGGATGCCGAGGGGCCGTCGGGCGACGCGCTCCGGTTGCGGCTGCTGGGCGAGGCGTACCTCGCCGTCGGTGCGCCTGACAAGGCCGTCGATGTCCTGGCTCGCGCCTTCGAGCGCCAGCCCACCAACGCCGCCATCGGTCGCCTCTATGCCGATGCGTTGCTGGCCATGGGGGATTCCCGCAAGGCGCTCACGCTGCTGGGTGATGCCGCTGCGGCCAATCCCGGCGATGCCGATCTCTTCAACCAATGGCTCAACGCCGAGGCCCGCCTGGGTGATCGCGGCCGCGCGCTCATCGAGCGTCGCCGCCGCCTTCGTCAGGCTCCGGATGACCTCGCGAACATGCGTGGGCTCGCCACGCTGCTGCTGGAGCTCTCGCCCGACCCGACCACCATCCTTGATGATCAGTTGCGTCCCCGCTTCTCGGTGGGGCAGTGGGAAGCCATGCAGGTCGCCAACCGCGAAGACGCCATCAAGCGGGCGCGCGAGGCGAACGTCGCCGAGGCCAAGTCCCTGCTCGAGGCGATTCGCAAGGCCGATCCCAACGATCTCGATGCCCTCAGCGTGGAGATGCAGGGGCTCACCGCGTTGGGTGACGTGGCCGGTGCGGAGTCGGTCCTGCGTGCCGCGGAGTCGACCGTGACGCGGAGCCGTCCGCTGCTCTTCCTGATGCAGGCGGACTTCTTCTACCGCACGAGCAAGCCGGAGCAGGCCGAGCAGGCGCTGACGCGCGCGCTTGAGGCGGCGCCCGGCGATGCCACGACCATCCGTGCCGTCGCGCGCCTGCGAGCGAGTCGCGGCGAGGTCGAAGCCGCCATCAAGGCGGTGGACCCGCTGCTGGCGGGACAGCCCTCCAACGATGACCTGCGCGAGGCGGCACGCTGGAACCTGGTGATCCGCAAGCCTGATGTTGCCAAGGCGCTGCTCGCCCGGGTGCAGGACGGCGCTGACCGCCGCGAGCAGTTCGCGACGCGGCTGGTGCAAGGCATGGCCGCGCTGCAGGAGGTCATTGCCAAGCAGGAACAGGGTGACCGGGCCGGCATGGATGCGAACTTCGTGGAGGTCCGCACTCGCCTCGATGAGGCCGCCAAGCTCGATCCTCGCTCGCCGATTCCGCACGTGTCGCTGGCGGAGATCTCCATGCAGATGTTCCGGCGGACCGGCGACAAGTCGTATCTCGATGGTTGCCTCAAGGCGCTCGATGCGGCGCAGCAGCTCGACCAGCTCAGCGTGTCGATCGCGCGCCTGCGCTGGACGGCGCTCGAAGCCATGGGCGACAAGGCCGGCGCGGTGCGCGAAGCCAGGCGCATCCTTGCAGCCCTCCCGAAGGAAGGCACCGTCCGACTCGACCTCGTCGACCTCTTGCTCCGGACCGGCGACCCGGCGGGTGCCCGGGTCGTGCTCGAAGAGGCCGTGCAGCAGTCGGCGCTGAATGCCGTCTGGCTGCGACGCCTCGCCGAGATCCAGGCCGAGTCGCGGCAGTGGACCGATGCGGGCCAGAGCTATGAGCGTGCGTTCGGTTCCGATCGCTCGATCGGTTCGCTTGAGCTCGCAGCGCGCATGTACCTGTCCAAGGATCCGCCGGACCTGCGGAGCCTGAGCTCGCTCATCCGCGCGTATCCAGAACAGGTGCGAGGCTCGATGTACCTGCAGAGCGCGCGATCCGCCGGCGAGTGCCTCAGCGGTGCGCGCGATGCGGGCCTCGTGAACCTGCGCAGCATCTACCAGGCCAACCTCGCTGCCGGAGCGGCGCGGCAGCCCGTCCAGGGCTGGTTCGACATCCTGCTGCAGGTCTTCAAGGTGCAGGAGACCAAGTCCGAGCTCGAGGCGTACGACGCGTTCGTGCGGCAGGTGGCGGATCTGAAGGACCCCGAGACGCTCCGTCAGCTGGCGTCGGCCTGGACGCTGCTCCGCAACGCTCCGCCCGACGTGCTCGCCAAGGCCCGTGACTATGCGCAGCAGGCGCTCGCAGCCGCGGGCACCGATCGCGTGGCCGTGGCGATGAGCCACATGAGCCTCGGCAACGTGCTGTACCGCATGAGCGAATGCGCCGCCGCCGCGAAGGAGTTCGAGACGGTGCTGCAGGCCTTCCCGAACCAGTTCGATGCGCTCAACAACGTGGCGTACGTCGAAGCGACGTGCGGCGATGCCCAGAAGGCGCTCGGTTACGCACGGCGTGCCGCCGCGATCGCCCCGTCGAACGTCGATGGCATCGACACGCTCGGCTTGGCACAGCTCAAGGCAGGCGACCCGGCAGCCGCCGAGGCCACGCTCCTTCGCGGCCTGGAGATGCGCCAGACACCCACCATGCTGCTCCACCTGGCCATGGCCCAGGATGCACAGGGTCGCAAGGATGCCGCCCGGGCATCGCTCGCCAACGCCATGGTGCTCGCGAAGGACAACCCCATGCCCGAGTCCGAGGCCGCGGTCGCCGCGCGGCTCGAGGCCACCCTGAAGTGAACCGAGGAACACGACCATGACCCGAGCCCCATCCCGTCCTGCCGCCGATGCACGTCGTCCGTCGTCGCGGCCCTCCGTGAACATCGATCCGGTGCGCGTGCTGCGCGAGCACTGGAAGGCCATCGCTGCGGGCGGGGCGGTCGGCGCCGTGCTGGGCACGATCCTCAACTACGGCATGGGTGCCCTATACCCGCTCTACACCGGGGAAGCGGTCTTCGAGATCCGCAACCGCATCCTCGAAGGGACCGATGCGGTCGGCCAGGACTACACGCAGGAAGAACAGGTCGTCCGCATCGCGAACACCGAGATCGGCTTCATGCTCTCGGATCGCGTGCTCGAGGCCGTCATCGCCACGCCGGCGTTCCAGCAGACGTCCTACGGGCAGCTCTTCCTCGAGAACGGCGTGCCCAACTACACGGACGCGATCCGCGAACTCAAGGAGGACCTCTCGGCCTCGTTCGCCCGCAGCAGCCAGCTCTTCGTGCTGCGGTTCATGTGGACCGAGAAGGAAGACATCGCGCCGGTGCTCAACACGGTCGGCCAGACGTACATGACGCTGCGCGTGGCGGACGAGAACAAGCGCATCACGTCGGGTAACGACTCGATGCGGGCCCGATCGAAGGCGATCGAGACCGAGATCAACACGATCGATGAGCAGATCAAGTCCGAACTGCGCAAGGCCGGCATCCAGTCCTATGACGAGGATCCGCAGAAGGGCCAGCGCGCCCTCGAGGCCCTGTTGCTCCGTCGGGCCGAAGTCATCCAGCAGATCCAGTTGACGCAGTCGCGACTCGAGGCCGCCCGCGCCCGCAAGGGTGGCACCGGCATGGGAACCGAGGAAGAAGTCCGCGAGGCACGCCGCGACGCGGCCGTGCAGGCGCTCCTGGTCGATCGCGACCGGACGCAGGCCAACTACGACGGGGTGCGGGCGCGCTTCCGCGAGGGCACCCCGCAGGAGAAGGAAGCCAAGGAATCGCTCGACAAGGTCGAGCAGCAGCTCAAGGCCCGCATCGCCGAGCAGGTGCAGCAGAATCGCTTCGCCGACGAGAAGCGGTTCGACGACGAACTCTCGGCGGTCAAGCAGACGCTGACGGGCCTGGACCGCGAGATCAACCAGACCGAAAAGGTGCTGGTCGATCGCGCCGCCGTGGTCGCCGGCATCGAGCGCCTGAAGCGCGACAAGGAAGGCAAGCAGCAGGAGCGACAGGATCTCGAGGAGCGCATCGCGACGAACCAGCTCCGTGCCGACCGCGCCGATGCGCAGCAGATCCTGATGCGACCAGCCGTCGAACCGCGCGAACCGACCTTCCCCAAGCTCAAGATCACGCTGCCCGGCGGTACGGCGCTCGGTGTGCTCGCGGTCGTCGGTGTGCTCTTCCTTCGCGAGGTGACGGAGCAGCGTGTGCGCTACCCGGCCGACATCGTCGGCGCCGGCAAGATCCTCGGCGTGATTCCCGTGCGCCAGGACGAAGTCGGCGGCCCGACGCAGCCTGAGTGGGCGCTGTGGAATCACCCCAATGCCTCGTTCAGCGAGGTCATGCGGCAGTTCGCGATGGAAGTCTCGCGCGCATGGGGCACCCCGGGCGGCGGACCGCCGGCCAAGGGCGTGATGTTCGTGTCGGCCGGTCCTTCTGCCGGCACCACCACGATGGTCACGAACTTCGCGGCTGCGGCGGCGCACGCAGCGCGCAAGGTCCTCATCATCGATTGCAACTTCCGTCGTCCGCGCATGCACGAACTCGTGGGCTTGCCCGCAGAGACGCCCGGCCTGGGCGAACTGCTGCAGGGCCGCATCTCGCCCGAGCAGGCCATTCGGCCTGCGGTGCCCGGCATCGACGTGGTCTGTGCCGGCGGGCCAGCATCACGACTGCCGGAACTGCTGTGCACGCTCCACACCGTTGAGGTGATCGAGCACCTCAAGACGAACTATGACGTCGTCGTCATGGATGCACCGCCGTTGGTCGTGGCCGGCGAGTCTCTTCTCCTTGCCGACCGCGTCGGCGATCGTGTCGTGCTGGTCGTCAACGCGCTCACGCAGGAGAAGGGCCTGGTCTTCCGCTACGCCAACAAGTTGCGTGAAGCCGGGGCCGACGTCATCGGCCTCGTCCTCAATCGACCTGTCGAAGTGCAGGGCGGTCACATGCAGCGCAACCTGCGCACCATCGCCGCCTACGGCAGCGGCACGCCGATCGTGCAGGCGGCACCGACCGAGGCCACGGGTTGATCGAGCAGGATCCGATCCCGGCGTCCGTGGCGGCGTCCGCACCAGCGACTGGCGAGGGCATCCTCGTCGGCGCGATGTCGGTCCTCAACGAGGCGGCACCCGTGTTCCTGGTGGCGTTCCTCGTGACGCTCGTGGCGACCCCGTTCGTGCGACTGATGGCTGTGCAGGCTGGCATCATCGACAAGCCCGACCAGCAGCGAAAGCTGCACAAGTATCCCGTGGCCTACCTCGGCGGCTTGGCCGTGTTCCTCGGGCTGGTCGCCGCACTCGGCGTCTCCTATGCCTTCGTCGGCATGGGGGAGCGCGACTTCATGCCCGTGCCATGGGAAATCCTGGCAGGCATGACGGCCATCGCGTTCGTGGGGTTCCTCGACGACCTCGACTCGATGCACCCGTGGGGCAAGATCGCCGGCCAGCTCGTGGCCGCTGCGCTCTTGTGCTATTCGCCCGAGAACGCCTTCGGCACGCCGATCGCGCGCGGCCTGCTCTATCCGATCGTGCATGGTGGCGTGGGCGAGTGGCTCACCGGATCGACGGCCGGCATCGTGACGGAAGACGCCATCTACTACTGGGTCGGCATCGTCATCGTGGCGGGCATGATCCTCGGCGCGTGCAACGCGGCGAACCTGATCGATGGTCTCGATGGCCTGCTCACCGGCACCAGCTCGATCATGGCGGTGGGCTTCCTGGCGGTTGGCCTCTTGCTTGCAGCAACGCTGCCGGTCGGCGTCGAGCAAGGCCAGTTCGTCGCCGCGCGCGTGGTCCTGGCCCTCGCGTTGCTGGGTGCGCTGCTTGGATTCCTCCCATGGAACTTCAACCCGGCGGTCATCTTCCTGGGCGATTGCGGAAGCTTGCTCATCGGGTACCTGCTCGCGGTCTGCATCATGATGCAGGCGCAGGAAGACAGCATCAGTCTGTTCTTCGCGGGCCTGATCATCTTCGCGCTGCCGATCATGGACACGCTGCTGGCCATCATCCGCCGCAAGCTGGCCGGCCTGCCCATGTCGGCCGCCGATGCCAACCACATCCACCACCAGGCCAAGCGACTGACGGGATCCGTCCGCAAGGCGGTCTTCCTGCTGTATGCCGTCACCGCAGCGTTCACGCTGCTCGGGGTCGGCCTCGCTGCGCTCCAGCTCTTCGAGCGCCCGCGGGTGCTCGTCGTCTACAGCATCGCCTTCGTGCTCTTTGCGGGGCTGATCTGCGTGGCGCTCAAGGCGGCCCTGCTCGAGCGTTGGCAGGTGGCGCCTCGAGCGGACGCCGCGCCCGCGCCTGAGGCAATGCCCGGTGCAACGGCTGAGGTCGCCAAGCCCGCCGATCCGGCCAAGGCATGACGACACGTCCCGGTTCGCGCGTCGACAGCGCCGCCGCCCACCCATCCGCGGCTTCCGACCCGCACGGGCACCGCCCGGTGCTCTTGGGTGAGATCGTCGAACTGCTGGCACCCACGTCCGGCGAGAGCGTGGTCGACCTCACGGCCGGTCGCGGTGGCCATGCCGTTGCGCTGGGGGCGTCGGTGGGGGCAGCCGGACTGCTGACGCTCTTCGATCGCGACCCCGCGAACCTCGACTACGCCCGTGCGCGAGTGTCCGCGATGCCCGCGGCGCCGCGCATCCAATCGGTCCATGCCGACTTCCGTTCGGTCGCCCTCATGATGCCGAGCGGGACGCCGCCGGCCAACGCGGTCCTGGCCGACCTCGGCTTCGCGTCGACCCAGGTCGATGACCCCTCCCGCGGGCTGGCCTTTTCCCACGATGGCCCCCTCGACATGCGGCTGGACCCGACCCGTGGCGAGACGGCCGCCCAGCTCGTGGCCCGCATGGACGAGCGCGAACTGGCGGACATCATCTTCCACTACGGCGAGGATCCTTTCGCTCGACGCATCGCCAGGAACATTGCACAGACGCGCGCCCGCGTGCCGATATCCACGACGGGTCAGCTTGCAAGCCTGGTACAGGAGTCCTACGGCGCCCGTGCCGCGGCGAGCCGGTTGCACCCAGCCACGCGGACCTTCATGGCGCTCCGGATCGCCGTCAACGACGAGCTCGGAGCACTCGAAGGACTCGTGGCGGCCGTGCGCGATGCCGCGCTCGCTGCCGCCTCGGGGTCACCGACGTGGCTTGCGGCGGGCGCTCGGGTGGCCATCATGTCCTTCCACAGCCTGGAGGACCGGATCGTCAAGCGAGCCTTCGCCCAGATGATCGAAGCGGGTTGGGCCGAGTCCCTCACCCGCAAGCCCGTGGAGGCATCGCCCACCGAGGTGGGCGCGAATCCGCGGGCCCGGTCGGCGAAGTTGCGGGCCATCAGGCTGGTCCGCTGAGCACGCCGCCCGGGAAGGTCTGATCGGGTCAGGTGTCGAGGATGGGGCCGATGCAAGGATGCAGAGGCCAGGAGCGAGAGCCCTCAGGGCATGGATGCTGCGATGAACCGTGAACACAAGCTGGCGTTGGTCCTTGGATTCGGGTTGCTCCTCTTCGTGGGCATCCTGCTGTCGGACCATTTCTCTGCCGTCGACCGCCCGGCGAGCTCGATGCTCGTGGCCAACGAACCCACGATGGCCCGCCCGGGTCCCTCCAGCATCCAGCCGGTCAGTGCCGTGCGCGAGGGCGTGATCGCCGCGCGCCAGTACACCCTGAGCGAGGACTTCGACAACCTCGGCAAGGGCGCCAAGGGCGCGACCCCGCTCGAGCCGGGCACCCCGGCACCGGGCGCTTCGGCGACCCGCTCGCACGTCATCGGCAAGGGCGACACGCTCGCCTCGATCGCGCAGCGCGAGTACGGCAGCAAGGCGCTCGCCCAGAAGCTGTACGAGCACAACCGCGCCGCCATCGGCAACCCCCGGGCGATGAAGATCGGCACGCGCATCGAGCTGCCGTCGGTCGAGGTCCTGACCGGTCAGCCCAAGGCCGAACCGGCCCAGCCTGCACTGCCTGATCCGGGTCTTGCCACCGACACCACGCCGGCGACCGGCCGTCGCTACACCGTCAAGCCCGGCGACAACCTCGGTTCGATCGCGAAGTCCCAGCTGGGTTCGACCAAGCGCTGGCAAGATCTGCTCTCCGCGAACTCGAAGGTGCTGCGTGACCCGAAGCAGCTCAAGCCCGGCATGACCCTCGTGATCCCGGAGTGATCCATGGTCGCCAAGCTGGCCGTGATCATCCTTGCCTGGGCCGTCATGGCCGCATCCGTGCTCTCGCTGCGCCAGCAGCGCTTCGAGACGGTCAAGCGCATGTCGCTCGTCAAGCGTGAACTCGACCGCAAGGAGCGTGCACTCTGGGACCGCCGTGCCTCGGTGGCGTCGTTGACGCGCCCGGGTGAATTGCGCGAGACGATCGCGCGCGGCGGCCAGGAGTGGACGCCGATCCTCCGTGCCACGCCGGGCATGGCCCCGCCGCGGCCGCAGACTGCCATCGCCAAGAAGGACTCCGCCCGCACCGCGCAGCAGGGGCGCATCCGCGCCGCCAACGGGAACTGACTCCCATGACCAACCAGCATGACGATGGCCAGCCTGAAGGTCCGCGACCGACGGGCACCGACCGCATCTCCATGGCATCGCGCGTGCTGCTGGGCGCAACCGTGCTCATGCTCGGCGCCGTCGCGATCCGCGTGGCGCAGCTCAAGTCCATCCCCGACAGTCGGCTCGCTCCGGCAATGGGTTCGCGCACGAGCACGAGCCCCGAACTGAACGCGCGAGGCCGCATCCTCGATCGCAAGGGTCGCATCCTGGCGACCAGCAGTGTCGGCTACCGCCTGTACGCCGATCCAGCCATGATCTGGGAGCGCGGTTGGCAGGCTGCAGAGAAGGCGAAGGCGCTCGAACCGGACAGCGAAGCCGAATGCGATCCGTTCCGCGACATCTCCACAGCGCTCGGCTCGACCGCCGGCTTCGATCCGCAGGCTGTGCTTGGCACGCTCCGCGAGCGCGCCGATGATCGCTACGTGGTCCTGTCCAAGCAGCTCGAGCCGTGGCAGGTCGATCAGGTCCGGCAGCTCGACCTCGATGGCCTTGGCCTTGAGCCGCGCTTGGTGCGCCACTATCCGCAGGGCGAAACGGCTGCGCTCCTCGTCGGTCGCGTCGGCGGTGAGCAGACGGGCCTCTC
>JAGWXC010000276.1 GCA_018970045.1 Planctomycetota bacterium
AAACGTCTCTGAGGGCGGCATCAGCTGCGTGGATGACTCCGGCGGCGCCAAGCTCGACCTGCGTGGCACGCGCGTCTGCGCCAACGTCCCGGTGCCGAACGTGGCGGGTCCCTATGTGGCCGATGCCTCGAGCGAGGTCTGTGACTGCATCGCAGACATCACGCTTGACGGCTTGGTGAACGGTGCAGATCTTGCGGGCTTGCTGAGTGCCTGGGGTACGGACGGTGGTCCGACGCCACGTGCCGACTGCAACCGTGACGGCACCGTCGACGGTTCGGACCTTGGCATTGTGCTGGGCGGCTGGGGGACCTGCGCCCGCTGAACCACGGTCCGGCTCCATGCTGGATGCGCCGGGCCGTCAGGGTGCAGCGTTGGCCGTGCAGGGGCGGGTCACATGCTCCGCTGCGTCATCGACTCGATGGCGCAGCGGTCCGGGATCGATGGCATGGCGCCGGCCTTCGTGGCGGCCAGTGCGCCCGCGGCGTTGGCTCGGGCCAGGGCATCGATCCAGGGCATCCCTGCGCAGCGCAGGGCAGCGAGCGCGCCCACGAACGCGTCGCCGCAGCCAACCGTATCGATGGCCTCGACCGGAATGGCGCGCCCGCTCAGGAGCGCACCATCGACGCGTGCGATCCAGCCCGCCGCGCCGAGCGTGACCACGATGTCGAGCTTCGGCCACGCGTTCGCGAGTCGATCGAGCGCGGCTTCCGGTTCGCCGAGGTCGGTGAGTGCGGCGAGCTCGTGTTCATTCACGAGCAGGCACGCGAGCGCACCAAGATCGATCTGCCGCACTGCATCGCCCATCGGTGCGGCATTCAGCCAGATGCCCACGCCACGTGTTCGCGCAGCGGCCACGGCATGGGCGAGCCCGCTGCACTCGTTCTGCATCAGCACGAACTCATGGCGTTTGGCGCACCCAAGGAATGCATCGATGTCCGCATCACTGATGCGACCGTTCGCTTCCGACGCGATGACGATCGAGTTCATGCCGTCGTCCGCCACCATGACGGCGGCGAAGCCCGACATCGCGTCGCCTGTCTGGATGCTGGCAGTCTCTACACCGGCCGCTGCAAGTTCACGCACGATGAACTCACCCTCGCTGCCCGTACGCCCAAGCATGCGCACACGTGCTCCGCACCGCGCTGCGGCGACGGCCTGGTTCGCACCCTTCCCGCCCGGATGGACCGCCGCTGAGTGCGCCATCACGGTCTCGCCGGGCTTGGGCAGCGCAGGCACGCGGAGGACGCGATCGACCATCAAGGAGCCGATGACGTGAAGCGTTGCATGCATGTCGTCAGGCTAGCGCCATGGTGCCGAGGGTCCTCCGTGGGGCCGGTCGTTCGCGCGGGAACCCTTCGCGGCTAGCCTGCGCCGATGCCGCCCTTCGCCTTGGCCGTCGTGCTTCTGCTCCTGGCCCAACCCATCGATGGTCCGGCAGCCTCGCCTGCGCCCATCGCCGCGGCGACTGAGGGCTCGGCCGCTGCTGCCGCGCGTCCCGCACCGAGCGTGCCGGGACTCTCCAAGCCCGTCACCATCTCGTTCGATGCAGTGGACGTGCCGGTCATCGCGGCGGCCGGCGAGACCGACGCCGCCCGCGCGCTCGGCTTCGCGCACGCCACGGATCGTTTCGCGCAGATGGACATGATGCGGCGATTCGCTGCCGGCGAGACGGCGGAACTCCTTGGTGAGAAGGCCGTCGCGACCGATGCCGAGCGCCGCGCGCTGCGCGGCCGCGACACCGCGCGGGCCTGCGTCGAGCGGCTTGACCCACGCAAGCGGGCGATCCTCGATGCGTACGTACAGGGCGTGAATGCCGGCATCGAGGCGCTGCCCGCGCTCCCGCTCGAGCACATGCTGCTGGGCATCACGCCGGCGCCCTGGAAGGCCGAGGATTGCGCGCTCGTCTACCTGTCGATGTTCCATGCGCTCGCACGGACCGGTCGCGCGGACGCCATCTACGCCGAGGCGCTCGAGCGCCTGCCCGGCCCCGTCTGCGACTTCATCGGATCACCGCTCTCGCGGATGGACTGCCCCGTGCTGCCGGAGGCGACACCGCCCACGCTGCCGCCGATCCCTGGGCCTGAGTCGATCGATCTTCGCAGCGTGGATCGCGCCACGATCGAGCCCGCGCCGAAGCCTGCCACGGACGGATCGCCCACCAAGGACAACCGCAGCGGCACGAAGCCCAAGCGCAAGCCGGCAGGCGCGCCGACCACGCCGGTCTCCATGCATGGCTGGACCGATGCGCTGCATGAATTCTGGGATGAGCGCGCGGCGCTTGCCGGCAGCAATGG
>JAGWXC010000001.1 GCA_018970045.1 Planctomycetota bacterium
CGGCCGCGCAGCGCGGTCCGGGCGCGCCGCTCAACGGGCCCACCCCGGACGAGGACGCCCGCCCCTGGATGCGCGGCTACGGCTTCTACGAGGACATCGACGAGGAGAGCTGCGCCGACTGCGGCTACAACGCCTCGATCGGCGCCCTCATGGCCGGCGCCGACTGGGCCACCGACGGCGGCGGGATCGTCGGCGCGTTCCTTGGGCTCGGCCCCGGCGCGATCTCCTACGACGTCGACTACGGCACGCAGAACGAGCAGGTCACGCAGGCCTTCGCCGGCATCTTCGGCAGCGTCGTGCCGGGCGACGGCGCGCTCTACCTGCAGGGCTTCCTGATGGGCGGCTACTACGACTTCGACCGCACGCGCACGATCTCGCTGCCGGACGTGAGCACCCGCGTCGCCGAGAGCGGCAACGACGCGTGGTCCATCTCCGCGGGCGGCGAGCTCGGCCTGAACCTCGAGGTGGCCGAGCGCACCTGGCTGCAGCCGTTCGCCGGCGTCACCTGGGGCCAGTACTGGGGCGACGGCTACAACGAGACCGGCGCCGACAGCCTGAACCTCTCCGTGCAGGACCAGAGCGCCAACCAGTGGATGCCCACGGCGGGCGCGCGCCTGATGCACTCGATGGTCTCGGGGCGCGACCTGATCTCGCCGTACATCGGCGCCGCGTTCCTCGGCCAGGTGCCGGTCGGCGACGGCTGGGCGCCCGTCTACACCAGCGACTTCAACCTCGGCGAGGCGACGCAGGCGGGCGACGGCCCGCCGGACCGCTACGGCGTCACCTTCCAGGCGGGCATCGAGCTCGCCCGCATCACCGGCGTCACGCTGTACGCGGCGTTCGACGGCGCGGTGCTCACCGGCAAGCAGCGCTTCGGCGGGCAGTTCGGGGTGGTGGTGCCGTTCTGACGGCCCGGAACGCCGAAGCGGAAGGCGCTGGGCCTTCCGCTTCGGAGTGAGGAGTCGGGCTGGCGGGATTTGAACCCACGACCTTTTGACCCCCAGTCAAACGCGCTAGCCAAGCTGCGCTACAGCCCGAGAGGGGGAGGAGTATAGCGGGATCCAAGTCGTGCCGAAACGCCACATAATGCTCTGGTGCTGCGACGCATTCGCGCGTTCCTGACCGAGCTCCAAGCCCGCTCCGCGCGCACGTGGTCCGCACGGTGCCTGACGTGCGGCCGGAACTTCCCGTTCCCGGGGATCCGACTTGGTGCCGCAGGGCGACCCATCAAGCTCCTGCGCTGTCCGCAGTGCGACCGATGGCGCATGTGCCGCGTCGAGCGCTGGGAGGACCTCAGGTAGAGTCCGTTTCCCATGCATCGCGCTTTGATTCTCGTTGCGACCCTCGCGGTCATCGGCTGCTCCAGCACCACCGAGCACGGATCCCAGCCACTCGAGGCCCAAGGCCCCGCCGTCGCACCAGCGCTCGAACCGCTTGCCTTCATGGCTGGCGCATGGGTGCAGCAGCAGCCCAACGGCGCCATGATCGAGGAACACTGGATGCCACCGCGTGGCTCGGCCATGCTTGGTTCGTTCCGGCGCATCCTGGGCAACGGCGCCGTGCCGTTCTATGAGTTCACGCAGATCGTGGCCGAGAAGGACCGCGTGGTGCTGCGGCAAATCCACATCCATGGCAACTTCGAACCCGACCCCAAGCGCACCGAACCCATGGAGCTGGTGCTGGAGCGAATCGGCGCCGAAAGCGCAACCTTTGTCCCCGCTGGCGACCGGGCCAACGCCGGCGAGCTCGAGCGCATCACCTATGCACGCGATGGCGCTGACATGCTCGTGCTGACCGTGCAGCCCAAGGCCCGCGAGGGCAAGCCGGCGGATCCGCCGCTGGTCTTCCGCATGGTGCGTTGCCGCTGAGCCGAACCGTCGCACGCTCCCTCAACGACAACCGCTGCGTGCCCCGGCGATCCGAGACACGCAGCGGCATGAAGCGGACAGGGGGAGATTCGAACTCCCGATACGGTTACCCGTATACAGCATTTCCAATGCTGCTCCTTCAACCGCTCGGACACCTGTCCAACGTGGGCCACTAGAGTAGCGGCATGAGCGCACCCGCTGCGCCGCCTGATCTTCACGGCATCCTGGTGATCGATAAGCCGCTCGGCATGACGAGCATGCGTGTTGTCGAGCGCGTGCGGTACCGGGCCCGCAAGGCTCGCACCGGCCACGCGGGCACGCTCGATCCACTGGCGACCGGCGTACTGGTCGTGGCGATTGGTCGCGCAACCAAGTCGATCGACCGGCTCATGGCCGGCGAGAAGCGCTACGAGACCACCATCGATCTCTCGGCCTTCACCACGACCGATGACAGCGAGGGCGAGCGCACCGAGGTCGCGGCCCCCGCACCCACGCTCGAGGCCGTTCGCGCCGCATGCTCGCGCTGGGTGGGTGAGGTCATGCAGCGGCCGCCAGCCTTCAGCGCGATCAAGGTGCAGGGGCGTCGCTCGTACGACCTGGCCCGCTCGGGCGAGGCGCGAGAACTCGCGGCGCGCCCCGTGATGATCCACGGCATCGAGCTCGATGCGTACGACTTTCCGATGCTCTCGCTGCGTGTGCACTGCGGCAAGGGGACCTACATCCGCAGTCTCGCCCGGGACGTTGGCACGGCCTTGGGCACCGGCGGCCACTGCCGCTCGATCCGCAGGACGCAGGTGGGCATCTACGACATCGGGCAGGCCATCCGCATGGATGACCTGCCCGATTCGATCGTGCAGGAGATGCTCCGGCCGCTGCCGGAGTGAATGACGGTCAGAGCGTCCAGGACGAGAGCATGAGGCCCAGATCGTTGCCGTCGACGATGCCGTCATCGTTGATGTCGGCGATCGCGAGCGACGACCCCCACGCGGCCAGCAGGACGCCGAGGTCCGCCGCATTCACCGCACCGTCACCGTTGACGTCGGCCGGGAGCGCCGGCACCGGCGTGATGGTGAGGTTGGCGCTGTAGAGCTGCAGGTCGTTCGTCGTCGTCACGGGAGCCACGCGGAGGTAGTACGTGCCAGCGGTGGTGAACTCATAGTTCGACAGCACTTCGGCCTGCCCCAGGGTGTTGACGTCCTGGGTCGTCAGGATGGTCCCGGCGGAGTTCAGCACGTCGATCTTCAGGTTCTGGATCGACGATGCCGTGATGCTGGTCCCGGTGTTGCACGCCTGGGTTTGCGGCCCCGCGGTGTAGGTGCCACCCTGCGGGATCACGGTGAGCGACACCTTGGTGCCCGCGGTGGCCACGATCTTCCAGAGATCGACGTCGCTGTTGTCGTCGATCGAGAGATTCGTGTAGCTCGTCAGGCCTTCGGCATTCGTCGGGATCGCCGCGTTGGCCAACGCGTCGGATGCAGCTTCGAGGGCGTCGCCGTACTGGCGCTGGGCGCCGCGGATGTCATCGATCTGCGGACCATCCACGTTGGTGAAGATGAACGGCTCCATCAGCTTGGTGGTGGCGGCTGGGCACACATGCTCCAACCCGATGCCATGGCCGTGTTCGTGCGCGACGATGTTGCGGAAGTAGCGGTAGTTGTTGGTGGTCGGACCCCAGTTCGCGTCGGAGTTCAGGACCATGTCGCCGTTGTTGGGGAACTGGTTGTAGGCCAGGATCGAGGTGCTGGTGAGACCGCGCCCAGCGATGCGCACGTCGCCGCGCGTGGTGCCGCCAGCGCTGCCCCACGCCGCACCGTCATCCGAGACCTCGACGTAGGACAGACCTGTGAGGTCGCTCCAGCGCTGGAACACTTGGCGGATCAGGTTCTTGCCGTTCTCGAGCGAGCCGAAGCGAGCGGCGAGCGTGGCGTTGACGTTGTTGGGTGCGCTGCCGATGCCCAGGCCAATCTCATCCGGAATCGTCACGCCGTCGGGCACCACCGACCAGCGGATCTGCAGCGGCTGGCCTTGCGCGCTGCTGCCATTGAGGTTCCAGCGGGGAGCCAACTGGTACGCGAGCCCTCCGTCCATGCCGCCATTGAGCCACACGTTGATCAGGCGTTGCGTGACGTCGGCCACGAAGGCTGGGTCGGCATCCTCGGTGAAGCACATCGAGATCGGCAGGCCAGCCGGCAGGTCGGCGCACTGGATCCCGTTGGGCTCTGCGTGGTGGTTGCACCCTGCGCCGCACGCATGCTTCGGGCGCTCCGCCGGGGTTGGGACGGCGCTCAGGCCAGCAGCCATCGAGCCGGCGAGCAGGGTGAACGCAGCAGCAACCTTCGTGGGGCAGTTCTTCATGATGCGGAATTCTCCGTGGGGTGCCTGACTGGATTCAGGGACTTCTGAAACAGTAGCCCGATTGGGCGGCAAGTCGAGCCCGGGGACACATCGTTTGGGCAAATCGTTGACCGGCAGGCTCAGCCATCCTGCAGGTGCGGCGCCGCGGGGACGTGTCGGTCCGCCCCGAACCAGTCGTCGTCCGCGGCACGAGGGGAGACGCGCTCGACCACGATGCGACGCAGGAATCGACTCCCATCGGGCCAGTCCGCGATCACGGACACGAGTTCGTTGGTTCGGGCGTCGGCAACGAGTCGCACGCGTGCCGGCAGCGGCGGCGCGCGCATGCCACGCCGACCCTTGCGGACCGAGGGGCCGTCGCGATCGTGCGGCTCATGCGGTGGCATCGAGGGCCGGGTGGCGGCCGCCGGATCGGATCGAAGCGTGGCCTCGATGACGACGAGCGGCTCGCCCTCGGCAGTCTGCGACTGTGCACCCGCCACGACCGCGAGGTCGAAGCCGTGCTCGAGTCGCTCGAGGAGCGGCTGCAGCGTCAGCAGTTCCTCGTCTTCGCCGTCGCTGTCCTGCTCGTTCGCCGGACCGCCCATGAGCGGCATGGGGTCGCGCATGCGCAGCGGATCCGCGCTGCGGGTCACGACTCCGTCAAGGTCGACTTGCCAATACTCGCTGCCATCGAAGCCCCACGCGATCGGCGGCGCACCGTGACGATCCCCAAGCCCAGGGCCATCCGGGCCGCGGGGCATCGAACCATCCGCCCGTGGTCGATCGCCGTGTTCGGGCCCCCGTCGGCCGCGAGCACCGGGAAGCGGCGTGGGGCCGTTCTCGCCGCGCATCCCGGGCTGCGTCGTGCCCGGCGGTGCAACGCCCGGCTGAAGGCGTGCGCCACCGCTGACCGGCGTGCGCGGGCCCATGGGCAACGCACTGAGATCGATGGCGAAGACGAAGCGACGGCCCGTGCCGACGTCGACCGTCGCCTCGCGCAGGGATTCGGTGCCATCCCGGTTGGCCAGCACGATCGTCTGGCGATACGAACGATTGCCCGTGGCCAGTCGATTCGAGATCGACTGCAGCGTGGCGAAGGCGGAGTTCGTGGCCGGGCCGATGGAGAGGATCACCGCGATGGTGAGCGTGGCTGCGAGTGCTCCCGCTGCGGCGAACCGAGCCACGCCGAATCGGCCCACGCGCGCGAGCACGCCGTCGCGGCGGTCAATGCGCGCGATCGCCGCGCGCACGCGTCGATCCTGCTTCGCCGCATGGTCCGGAGCGAGGTTGGCCAGCAGGCCGTGCACCAGCCGCTCGTTCGCCCGAGGTCGATCGGTCTGGTCGTCATGCGGCGTCATGCTGGTGCTCCGTCGAGGAATCCCTTGAGGCGCAGGCACTCGGCGAGTTGCAGCCGCGCACGATAGAGGCGCTTGCGGAAGGTCTCGTCGTTCGTGCCGGCGGTCGATGCAGCCACGCGGGGATCGAGCGACTGCGCGTACACCAATTCGACGGCTTCACGCTGTTCGGGCGCAAGGCGCTGCATGCAGTCCAGGAGCGGCTGCAACCGATCGGCGAAGCGATCGGCGGGCGTGCTCTCGATGCGGGCGAGCTGCTCCTCGATGTGCAGCACCGCGGCCTCGCCCGCGATCTCGTGCCGACGTTGCTGCTTGCGCGCGAGCCCGAGCAGCGTGTTGCGCGCGATCCCGCGGAGCCATGGTGCGAAGGGCCGGCTGCGATCGAAGTCGGGGAGGCGACGCCACGCGACGATGATGGCCTCCTGGAACGCATCCTCGACGAGCGCATCGTTCCAAGACATGGCCCGCAGGTACGCCATGAGCATGTCCGCATGCTCGCGCACGAGGATCTCGAAGGCTTGGCTGTCGCGGGGGTCCATCGGGGGCATTGTCGCGCCCGCTGCCGCGTGGGACACGAGGCCGGATAGAGTTCGGCCCTTTCCCATGCTGCGGATCGCGATCAAGATGCTCTTTGGCGACGGGGCCCGGTTCTACGGGATCCTGCTGGGACTGGCGTTCGCCAGCCTGCTGATCGCCCAGCAATCCAGCATCTTCGTCGGCCTGATGAGCCGGACGAGCGCCTTCATCCGCGATACCCCGCAGGCCGACATCTGGGTCACCGACCCGGACCTGCTTTCGGTGGACGATGCCAAGGCGCTCCGGGACACCGACCTCCAGCGCGTGCGCGGCGTTCCGGGTGTCGCCTGGGCCGTGCCGCTCTTCAAGGGCCTGCTCGGGGTGAAGCTCGGCGACGGGCGGCGCACCGTCTGCGAGGTCGTGGGCATCGACGACGCCACGCTGATCGGCGGGCCGCACACGATGCTCGACGGCCAGGTTGCCGACCTGCGCCAGGCCGATGCCGTCATCGTCGACAATCGGCGGCTCGCGCGCGAACTTCGCATGGCCACCGGTGAGCGTGGACCCGACGGCAAGCCCATCTACCGGCCGATGCGGGTCGGAGACGAAATGGAACTCAACGAGCGTCGCGCCGTGGTCGTGGGCATCTGCGACAACGGCGAGAGCTTCCAGTACGCGCCGCAGGTGTACACGACCTACTCGCGTGCGCTGCAGTTCCAGCCTGCGGTGCGGCGGGTGATGAGCATGGTGCTCGTCAAGGCGGAGCCCGGACAGGATCCCGCTGAGCTGGCGCGCCAGATCGAGGCACGCACCGGATTGAGCGCGCTGCCGGCATCGCCCTTCGAGTGGAAGACGATCGGGTTCTGGATGCGCGAGACGGGCATCCCCATCAACTTCGGGATCGCGATCGCGCTGGGGTTCTTCGTCGGCGTCGCGATCGCCGGCCAGATGTTCTACAACTTCACGCTCGAGAACCTGAAGTACTTCGGCGCGATGAAGGCGATGGGCGCGAGTTCGTGGCTGCTCCTGCGCATGGTGGCGCTGCAGGGCGTGGTCGCTGGTGCGATCGGCCTGGGCCTCGGGCTCGGACTCGCGAGTGCGTTCGGCCTCTCCAACAATCCCGACCGTCTCGCCTTCGTCATGACCTGGCACATCCCGGTCATCACGGCCGGAGCTGTGCTGGTCATCGTGGTGGGGGCGAGCCTCATCAGCATGATCCGCGTGATCCGGCTCGATCCCAAGAGCGTGTTCCAGGGATGAGCGCCATGGCCACCAACCTGGCGATCGATGCCGCCGACGTGACCAAGGCGTACGGCAAGGGCGAGAATCGCGTAGTCGCGCTCGCTGGTGCCGATCTGCGCGTGCCCTACGGCGAGCTCGTGATGCTCGTCGGCCCATCGGGTTGCGGCAAGACCACGCTCATCTCGATCCTTGCCGGATTGCTCAGGCGCGACGGCGGGTCCTGCAGCGTGCTGGGCGTGGATCCGCAGGCCTTGCGCAACGGTCCTCGGACCGCCTGGCGCGGGCGCAACGTTGGCTTCGTGTTCCAGCAGTTCAACCTCGTGCCCACGGTCACGGCGCAGGAAAACGTGGCGATTCCGCTCCTGATCCAGGGCACGCCGCGCGCCGAGGCCATGGCCCGTGCGGGCGAGATGCTGCGCAAGGTCGGGCTCGGTGGGCGCGAATGCAGCCTGCCCCTGCAGATGTCGGGCGGGCAGCAGCAGCGCGTGGCCATCGCGCGGGCGCTCGCGCCCAACCCGCGGCTCCTGGTGTGCGATGAACCCACGAGCGCGCTCGACGGCGCCACCGGACAGAGTGTGATGGAACTCGTCGCCCGCGTGGCCCACGACGATGGCCACGCCGTGGTCGTGATCACGCACGATGAACGCATCTACCGATTCGCGAACCGGATCGTCCACATGGACGATGGCCGCGTCACGCGCACCGATGTCCCACCGAAGGAGCACGCATGAACCTGCGCTCGATCGTCCTGCCCGTGCTGGCCGTTGCCGGCCTCGTCGCCACCGTCGCCGCCGTGAAGAAGATGGAATTCCGCACGCTCGACGTGCCGGTGCCCGTGTCGCCCGCGCCAAGTCCCTTCGAAAGCCGCATCGCGGCCACTGGCCTGGTTGAGCCGCTCGGCGGCGTGACCTACGTGGATGCGGCCGATGCCGGCGTGGTCGGTCGTGTCGCCGTCGCGGAGGGCGATTCGGTCAAGGCTGGCGATGTCCTCTGGGAACTCGATCACGCTCGGACGAAGGCCGAGCTCGGTCTGGCCGAAGCCGAACGCGCCGTGGCCATGGCCCAGCTCGTCGATGAGCAGGCCAGGCTCAAGGCGCTCATGGAGAGCGGTGCGGCTGAGGTGGTGCCGCAGGTCGAGCGCGTGGCGCGCGAGCAGTCGGCCAAGGTCGCGGCGGCGCGGGTCCAACGTGCTGATGCGCAGGTCGAGGCAGCACAAGCCCAGCTCCACCGCGAGACCGTGCGCAGCCCGATCGATGGCACGGTGCTCTTCGTCGATGTCCGGCCCGGTGAGTACGCGCCCCCCGGCGGGCGCCGCATGGCGATCGGCTCCATCGACCCGATGCAGGTGCGTGTGGACATCGATGAAGTCGAGTTCGCACGCTTCGCGCAGGGCGGCAAGGCTCAGGCGAGCCTTCGTGGGGTGCCGGGCAGCTCGCTGCCCTTGCGCTTCCTGCGCGTGGTGCCGCTGGTGCAACCCAAGCGGACGCTGACGGGCGAGGCCGCCGAACGCATCGACACGCGCGTGGTGCAGGTCATCTACGAACTCGGCCAAGGCACGCATCGCGTGCAGCCGGGCCAGGTCGTCGACGTCTACATCGAAGTGCCCGACACGGCGCAGTGATCGCCGCGCCGTCGGCCTCAGGCCGGGTGCACCATGTCCTTGGGCTGCACGATGCGGTCGTAGGTCGCCGCATCGACGTACCCGAGCGCAAGCGCCGCTTCCTTGAGGGTCGTGCCCTCATGGTGGGCCTTCTTGGCGATCGCGCTGGCCTTGTCGTAGCCGATGTGGGGTGCCAGCGCGGTGACCAGCATGAGCGAGCGGTCGACCAGATCGGCCACGCGCTTCTCGTCGACAGTGATCCCCTCGGCGCAGAACTCCCGAAACGCATCGCAGGTGCCCGTGATCAGCTCGCAGCTGTGCAGGAAGTTGTAGGCGATCACGGGCTTGAACACGTTGAGCTCGAAGTTGCCCTGGCTTGCTGCGGTGAGGATGGCCTGGTTGTTGGCCATGACCTGCACGCAGACCATGGTCATGCTCTCGGACTGCGTGGGGTTGACCTTGCCTGGCATGATGCTGCTGCCCGGCTCGTTCTCGGGAATCACGAGCTCGCCGATGCCGCAGCGGGGGCCGCTCGAGAGCCAGCGCACGTCGTTGGCGATCTTCATCATGCCGGCGGCGAGCGCGGCAAGGCATCCGTGCGCCACGGCCACGTTTTCGTGGCCGGCGAGCGCCTGGAACTTGTTGGGTGCGCTCACGAACGGCACGCCGGCGGCGGCGGCGAGCTCGGCGCTGACCTTCTCGCCGAAGCCCTTCGGTGCGTTGAGTCCGGTGCCCACGGCCGTGCCGCCGATCGCCAGCCGATGCATGAGCGGCAGCGTCGCATGGATGGCCTCGAGGGCGATGTCGAGCTGCGCGACCCAACCGCTCATCTCCTGGCCCACCGTCAGCGGCACCGCATCCTGCAGGTGCGTGCGGCCGATCTTCACGATGCCGTCGAACGCCTTGGCCTTGGCGGCGAAGGCATCGCGCAGCCGGGTCACGGCGGGGATCACCTCGCGCTCAACCTCAAGGGCGCACGCCACGTGCAGCGCGGTGGGGAACGTGTCGTTGGACGACTGGCCCATGTTCACGTCGTCGTTGGGGTGAATGGGCTTCTTGCTGCCCATCGTGCCGCCGGCCAGCTCGATCGCGCGATTCGAGATGACCTCGTTCACGTTCATGTTGGTCTGCGTGCCCGAGCCGGTCTGCCAGACCTTGAGCGGGAAGTGATCGTGGAGCTTGCCCGCGATGACCTCGTCGGCGGCACGCACGATCAGGTCCATTTTCTCCTTGGGGAGCCGACCGGCACCGTTGTTCGCGATCGCGCAGGCCTTCTTGAGCATGGCCATCGCGGTGATGATCTGCCGCGGCATCGTGTCGCCGAAGGGGAAGTGGTGGTGGCTGCGCTCGGTCTGGGCTCCCCAGTAGCGGTCGCAGGCGACCTGGATCGGTCCGAAGGCATCGGTCTCGGTGCGGGTGGCGGTGGTGGTGGGTTGGGTCATGATTGTGTCTTCGATTGGGCTCAGGATGGTAGAGGCAGGTCCGCTGCGGCAAGCAGCGGTGCAGCGGCATCCTTGGGGGACAGCAGCGCGCGCGCGGCGTTGGGCCACGCAATGCCGATCGCCGGATCGTCCCACCGAATGCCGCGCTCGGCACTGCGCGACCAGGCAGCGGTGACCTTGTAGACGACTTCGGTCAGTTCCTCGAGAGCCATGAGCCCGTGCGCGAATCCGGGTGGCACCCACAACTGCCGCTTGGCCACCGCATCAAGAGTGATCGTGATGGCTCGACCGAACGACGGACTGCCGCGGCGGATGTCGACGACTGCGTGAAAGGACTGACCGTGCACGACGCGAATGAGCTTTCCTTGCTCGCTCGGGGGGAGCTGGTAGTGCAGCCCTCGGACCACGCCTCGTGCACTGAGGGAGTGGTTGTCCTGCACGAAGCGCACCGGGCTTCCTGCCGCTGCGGCGAATGCTTCGTCGCTGTGCGACTCCATGAACCAGCCCCGCTCGTCATGGTGCACGCGCGGTTCGATCACGAGCACACCAGGGAGCTCAGTGGCCGAGGCGATCATGGGCGCGGCAGCTCCGCCGCGAGGCGAACCAGGTAGCGCCCGTACTCGGTGCTGGCCATCGGTGCCGCCAAACGCTCGAGCTGCACCCGATCGATCCAGCCCTGCCGGAAGGCGATCTCCTCTGGACACGCGATCTTCAGTCCTTGGCGGCGCTCGAGGGTGGCAATGAACTGGCCTGCATCGAGGAGCGAGTCATGGGTGCCGGTATCGAGCCACGCGAAGCCCCGACCCATCACCTCGACCCGGAGCGTGCCGGCAGCGAGGTAGGCACGGTTGACATCGGTGATTTCGAGCTCGCCTCGTGCGCTGGGTCGAAGGCTGCGCGCGATCTCGACGACGGAGGCATCGTGGAAGTAGATGCCCGTCACCGCAAGGTTGGAGCGCGGAGCGGCGGGCTTTTCCTCGATCGACGCTGCGCGGCCATCAGGACCGAGCTCGACAACGCCGTAGCGCTGCGGGTCGAGGACCGCGTGCGCCATCACGGTGGCGCCGTCGCTTGCCGCCGCTGCCCGTTGCAGCAGGCGCTGCAGGTCATGGCCGTGGAACAGATTGTCGCCGAGCACCAGCGCGGAAGGATTGCCTCCCAGGAAGCGCTCGCCGATCAGGAACGCCTGCGCGATTCCGGCGGGGGTCGGCTGCACCGCGTACTCGATCGAGAGTCCCCAGCGTGACCCATCGCCCAGCAATCGCTCGAATCGAGGCGTGTCGTCCGGCGTCGAGATGACGAGGATCTCGCGAATGCCCGCGAGCATCAGCGTGCTCAACGGGTAGTAAATCATCGGCTTGTCATAGACCGGCAGCAGCTGCTTGCTCACGACCAGCGTGGCAGGGTGAAGCCGCGTTCCCGCACCACCGGCGAGCAGGATGCCGCGACGGCTCATGCGCCACCTCGGACGAGCGTGCGCACCGTCGCCTCCACGCCCACGGTCCACGACGGGCGCGCTGACGCGACGAGTGCATCGAGTCGACGACCGTCGAGTCGCGAGTTCATGGGTCGCATGGCCTTCAAAGGGTAATCGGCTGATGACACGGGCGTGACGGCATCGGCGGTGCAGCGGAGGCTGGCTCCCAGCGCGGATGCCGTCCGCAGCGCGTGGCACGCAACCTCGTGCCATGACGCGTGGCCCGACGGGACGGCGTGCACGATCGGGGGCACGTCGCTGCCCTGAGCGAATCGATCAGCCAGATCGACGATCGTCACAGCCAGCCAGCCAGCCTCGGTAGGCGCGCCGATCTGGTCGCTTACGACCCGGAGCGTGTTGCGGTCGGTTGCTGCACCGAGGATGCTCCGCACGAAGTTGCGGCCGGAGCCTCCATGAAGCCAGCTCGTCCGCACGATCATGGCATGCCCTGTCGTGAGGCACGCTCGCTCTCCCACGAGTTTGCTCCGTCCATAGGCATTCAGCGGCGACGGTTCGCTCTCCTCCGTCCATGGGCGATCACCGCTCCCATCAAAGACATAGTCCGTCGAGACCTGCACCAGTCGCGCGCCGACGTGGCCGCACGCCTGCGCCGCTTCGGCGACGGCGTGGCCATTGATGCGGGTGGCCAGCGCTTCAGACGACTCGGCACCATCGACGTCGGTCCAGGCGGCGGCGTTGATCACGACCGCGGGCCTGATCCGAGCGATCAGGTCGGCAACCTGTCCTGGGGATGCAAGGTCTGCCACCGTCCGGTCGGCAGCCGTCAGGCCCCAGGCTGTCGGCGCAACGCGGCTGATCGCTGCACCGAGTTGCCCGCGTGCCCCAAGCAGCAGCACCTTCATGGACCGTACTGCTCCCGCACCCACGACGCGTAGGCACCCGAGCGGATGCGTCCAAGCCAGGCCTCGTTCGCGAGGTACCAGCGGGCCGTCTCGCGCAGGCCGTCCGTCAGGGACTGGCGTGGCAACCAGCCGAGTTCGTCGCGCGTTGACGAGGCATCGATGGCATACCGACGGTCGTGGCCGGGGCGATCCTCGACGAACCGGATGAGGCTTGCGTGTGGCGCGCTGCTGGGCCGCAACTCATCGAGCGCACTGCACAGCGACTGCACGAGATCGATGTTGGCGCACTCCCCGTGACCGCCGACGAGGTAGGTCGATCCTGGAACGCCGCGATCGAGGACGGCGCGCAGGGCCGCGCAGTGATCGTCCACATGCAGCCAGTCGCGGACCTGGCGCCCGTCGCCGTAGATCGGGATGGTCTCGCCTGCGGTGGCGCGCGCGATGCACAAGGGGATCAACTTCTCCGGGAACTGGCGCGGGCCGTAGTTGTTGGAGCAGTGCGTCGTGATCGTTGGTAGTCCATGGGTGACATGCCACGCCCGCACGAGATGGTCGGCCGCGGCCTTGCTTGCCGCGTACGGGCTGTTGGGGCGGTAGTGGCTGGCGCGGTGAAATGCGGGTTCGTCGGGGCCGAGCGATCCGAAGACCTCGTCAGTTGACACGTGGACGAAACGGAATCCACTGCGTTCGGCAGGGCTTCGCGCGCTCAAGTGGTCGGTGCATGCCTGCAGCAGGCACGCTGTACCGCCGACGTTCGTGGACACGAATGCATCTGCGCCCTTGATGGATCGATCGACGTGCGTTTCCGCGGCGAAGTGCACGACGGCCCGCGGCTGGACCTCGTCGAGCAGCCGACGCACCGTCCCGGGATCGCGTACATCGCCGCGCACGAATCGGTGCGGAGCGGATGCCGGCAGCGTTGCAAGGTTGTCGAGGTTGCCCGCGTAGGTCAGCAGGTCAAGCGTGACGATCGGCTCAGGCGACTGGGCGCACCAAGCGTGCACGAAGGCACTGCCGATGAAACCTGCTCCGCCAGTGACCAGAATTGGCACAGCGGGGAGCGTATGGGGAGCACGATGATCCGAACGCGGCCTCGCTGACAGCGAGGCGGGCGATCACTGCGGGCAGGCGCCCCAGGCGCTGAGCAAGTAGCCGAGGTCCTCGCCGTCGGTGCTGCCGTCGCCGGAGATGTCGCCGCCTGAGGCCCCCCACGAGGAGAGCATCAGCCCAAGGTCGCCGCCGTCGACCGCGCCGCTGCCATCAAGGTCAGCCGGGCACGGCGGGGCGCCGGAGCCGGAACCCGATCCCATCAGCTGGTGACCGCTGGAAAAGTCGTCATTCTTGGGGGCCTGCAGCCCGCTGTCGCCTCGGTCGCGCGGTGCCGGAAGAGCGGACGGGATCAGGGCGGCGAGTCCGACGGAACAGACAACGACGGTGGCAATGGCATGGGTCATGGCGGAGGAACCATACCCTCTTGTGAATTTCCGGCAAATCGCGGTTGAGAAATTTCCGGAATTCCGTCACCCCGGATCGATACCTCAGGTGTTTCGGGGGCGCTGGTCCCGGTCCGCGTCGTCGAGGGCCATCCGGCGGACCAGCACGGTCATGTCGCGTCGGACCGCGCGCAGGCGCATGTACATGCTCAGGAATCCCCATGACGTGGCCAAGACCAGCAGGTAGAGCACGAGGTCGGCGCCTCGGCCGATGCCCAGAAGCCGCGCGACGCCGGTCGACCAATCGGGCTCGACCACGAAGACCGCGCCCAGGGAACACCCGGCCACCAGGATCGCCGCAATGCCTCTGGGCAGGCTGCCCCTGCGTCCCAGGACCAAGCTCGCAGCGACGGTGGTTGCGATGGCCGCCAACAGCGCGATCTGGAAGACATTCATCGGAAAACCCTTCCCACGGCATAGTGGACCAGGATGCGTGCGCTGGCCGACGCCCGCTGCCCCTTGGCGAGCGAGTATTCGGTGTATTCGATCGTGGTGGGGAATTGCCCCACGCGCATGCCCGAGCGCGCGATCAGGTCGATGAGTTCGCTCGCGTGCGCCATGCGATCGGAGTGGAGCTCGCATCGGCGAGCGGCCTCGGCGCTGAGCACGCGGAGTCCGTTGTGGACGTCGTTCAGCGCGATGCCGCTGGTCAATCGATGCATGAGCGCAGCCAGCCGGATGAGGGCCGCCCGGACCGCAGGAATGCGAGAGGCACCGCGAAACCGATCGCCGAGGGCGATGTCGCACTCGCCACGGGCCACGGCGCAGGCCATGCGCACCAGATCCTCCACCCGGTGCTGGCCGTCAGCGTCGAAGTGCGCGATCCGGTGTGCACCCTTGGCGAGCGCAAAGTCAGTCCCGGTCTGCAGTGCGGCACCCTGGCCGCGGTTCACCGCGTGGCGCAGCGCATGCGTCGCATGCGTCTGCAGCACCCTCCAGGATCCGTCCGACGAGCCGTCATCCACGGCAACGACGTTGGGAAATGTGCGGCCGAGCTCGCGGAGCACCGACTCCACGGCGGCGCATTCGTTGAAGACCGGCACCACGACCCATGTCCCCGCGAGGATCTGCTCGTCAGTGAGGTCGCTCAACGCGGTCATGGAATCCACGGGTCGAAGGTACCATCGGCCATGACGGTCGCAAGGAACCACCGAGCATGACATCGACTTCGCTGGCCATGACCGCTCGGCCCGTCATGCTCGCGGCCTCCGTGCTCTGGCTCCTGGTGATCCTTGTGTGGCGCCCCGTAGTGAACGCGCCGTTCGTCCACGATGACCTTGTGCAGATCGTCGACCGGGAGCAGCAGGTCGAGGCCCCGTGGCGGAGTTGGTCGGCCCTCTCGGCGGGCCAGCGGCCGCTCGTGCAACTCACGCTTGGGGTCAACCATCAGCTTAGTGGCTTGGATCCGCGCGGATATCACGCGCTGAACATTGCGCTTCACGGCGTGGCAGCCGCACTGTGTCTGATCGTCCTCTGGACGGCCGCGTGCACGCTCGTGGAGCGGGGCGCGCTGACCGCCCAACCACCGTTGATCCTCGGCTCGTGCATGGCCGCCGCAGCATTGTGGGCGCTCCATCCGATCCAGACGGCCTCGGTGAGCTACGTGATCCAACGAGCGGAGCTGCTCGTGGGCAGTGGCGCGCTGCTGGCAGTGTGGGGCCTCCTGCGAGCCTCCTGCCCAGGAGCCTCGATGCGGTGGCAGGCGCTCGCCGTTGGTGGATGCACCGCAGCGGTCCTTTCCAAGCCATCCGCGGTCACCGTGCCTGCCCTTGTGCTTGCCGTAGACGCCGCGATCTGCACTGGATCGTTGGCGGCGAGCGTGCGCGAGCGGTGGATCATGCACGCGGCCTGCTGGGCTTCGCTGCTTCTGCTGTTGCCGCTTGGCGTGGTGGGTTCGCTGATCGGCGACGGCGGCGTCGCTCGGTCCGCCGGGTTCAGCGTGCCGGGCGTGGATCCGTTGACGTATGCGTGGGCCGAACTCGGGGCCTTGGGGATCTACGCGGGCGAGCTGATCCGGCCAGCGTTGATGAGCATCGATCATGGGTGGACCGTGATTGATGCTGCACCGTGGCCGAGGTTCGTCGGAGCGGCGGCGGTGCTGTCCATGCTGGCGACGCTCGTCGTTGGCCTTGCTCGGCGAGCATGGTGGTGGATCCTCGGTGCGCTGCCGATGCTCATGCTGCTCCCGACGTCGAGCGTTGTCCCCCTGCGTGATCCAGTCGCGGACCACCGGCTTTACCTCGCGCTGCTCGGTCCGGTGCTGGCGTTCGTCGCGCTCGCCGCAGGGACGGCGGGGCGTGCCGGAAGAGGGTGGAGGCGCCTGGGCAGCCTCGCGGTCATGGCCGCGATCGTGACGGCCGTCGTCACCACCATCAACCGAAACCAAGCGTGGTGCTCGCCGAGTCGATTGTGGGACCCGGTCATCGCCATGCGACCAGATGATGCCACCGCACTGATGAATCGGTCGCTGAGCCGTCTTGCGGCGGGCGACGACGATGGTGCGCGCCGCGATGCATCGGCCGCGTTCGACGCGCGCCCCTCCGATGGCTCGGCCGCCGCGATGCTCGGGCTGCTCGAGGTGCGCGCCGGGCGATCGGAGGAGGCGCTTGGCTGGCTGCTTCGAGCCGAATCCCTCGGCACCAGGACGGCCAGCGTTCGTGGCGCCAAGGGAGATGCGCTCCGGGCGCTCGGTCGCCATGCTGAGGCTGCCGAGGCGTATGAGAAAGCGTCGCGACGATCACCATCATCTGAACGACTGGCGTTGCTCCACGGCCTTTCGCTTGCGGAGAGTGGCAACATGAAGGCGGCATCGGTCGTGCTCCAGCGCCTCGCCGCCGACGCGCGCGATCCGGCGGTGATGGAGCGTGCGCGCGAATGCCTGGGTGCGCTCCCGGGCGGTGCCGGCAGCGGAGCCGCAGAACCATGAACGCGCGCGACCACGACGTGACCTTGGTCATTCCTGCGCGCGATGCTGCACGCACGATCGGACCGTGCCTCGACGCTGCGCTCGCCGTCCGAGCTCGGGTCGCATCACGACTCGCGCGCATCGTGCTCGTTGATGACGGTTCGCGTGATGGCACAGCAGCCGAGGCTGAGCGACGTGGGATCGACGTCGTGCGCGGGACGGGGCAGGGACCCGCCGCGGCACGCAACCTCGGCTGGCGGCATGCGACCACGGACCTCGTGTGGTTCGTCGATGCGGACTGTGTGGCTGCGCCGGATGCGCTGGAGCGGCTGCTGCCGGCGCTCGACGACGATGGTGTCGCCGGCGTTGGCGGGACGTACGGGATTGCGCCGGCTGCGACGCTCCTGGAGCGCCTGATCCACGAGGAGATCATGGTGCGCCACGCACGCATGCCGGAAGAGGTCGACTTTCTCGCGACCTTCGATGTGCTCTATCGGCGCAGCGTGCTCGAGCAGCTCGGCGGCTTCGACGAGCGTTACCTGAAGGCGCAGGATGCCGAGTTCGCGTTCCGGGTGGTTGAGTCGGGCTGGCGCCTGCGGTTCGAGCGCGCGTCGATCGTGCAGCACTTTCACGCCGATCGACTCTCGAGGTACCTGCGGGTGCAATGCGGGCAGGGGCGTTGGCGCGTGGCCCTGCATCTGGAACACCGTGGCCGCGGCGCGCGCAACTCCTACAGCTCGGCGCTCGATCATCTGCAGCCGTTCATCCCGCTCACGCTGCCAGTCGCTGCAGCAGCACCATGGTGGGGTGCGCCGTGGTGGAGCGTTGCGGTGCCACTGGCGCTGCTCGCGC
The DNA here is from genome assembly GCA_018970045.1 of Planctomycetota bacterium. GTDB lineage: Bacteria > Planctomycetota > Phycisphaerae > Phycisphaerales > SM1A02 > SYIB01. The sequence continues at coordinate 17,951 of JAGWXC010000001.1, forward strand.
TGCTGCAGGTGCCGATGGCTGCAGCGATGGTCTCCCGTGCCGGTCCGTCGATGGTGGCCTTCGTGCCGCTTGGCGTTGCACGCAGCGTCGCACGGTGTGTCGGGCTCTGCCAAGGTCTCGCCGATCGGCTCCGAGGCCGGCGGCTGCCCGGAGGAGTTCCATGAGTCTGCTCCCGATGCTGTGTTGGCTGCTGCTTGCGTTGCCCGGTGCAGCGATCGTGCGGCGTCGAGTCCCGGCAGCGTGGGGTGGCGGTCCCGCTGCGTGGCTCGGGATCGGTTGGATGGCGTCGCTCATCGCGCTGGCACCCGTCGTGGTTGCCGCGTACCTGCTGCGGCTGCCGACCGGCGCGGTCGCCGTGGTGGCCGCGGGGTTCGTGTGTTGGGGAGCATTTGAGCTCATCCGGCAGCGCGCGTGGCGCGATCTTCGCGGCAGCGTCACGGTCGTCGCCATCCTTGCGGCATGCGTCGTCATCCTCGATGCGGCGCTTGCCGAACGCATCGGGGCGATCCTCGACAATGACGCGCGCGTCCACATCGCGAGGATCCGCTTTCTCCTGGACCAGGGTTTCTCCAACGTGGATCCGTTCGTACGGACTCCCGGCGAGTATCCCTATCCGCTCTACCACACCAACGTCCTGCACGCCGTGCACGCGATCATGGCGTGGCTGACGGGGCTCGACCCGCTTGATGTCTGGTTTGGCTCGCTCGGAGCGTCACGCCTGATGATCGCCGGTGCCGCCGCGTGGACCGCGTGGGTCATCGTCGGTGGCCGCTGGGCACCGTGGATCGCAGCGGTTCTGGCAGTGCTGTCACGCGTCGACTGCAACTACACGCTCTACCCCAATCAGCTTGCGCCGTGGTTCGCTGTCCCCATCACGGTGGGTGGCGTTGCACTTGCGCTGGCGCGCGATGGCCGTGCCTGGCACACTGCGCTGGCGTGCGCGTGTCTCACACTGGTCGTCGCCATGGTCCATCCGCTCTACGCCGGCTTCGTGCTGGTGCTGCTCCTGCCGGTCCTTGGAGGCTCGATGCTGCGACGATGGCTGCGTGGCATCGGTAAGCCGATCACGCCGTGGGCATGCGCTGCCGGTCTCGTGATCGCTGCGGTCCCGATGTTGGCGACGGTGAAAGCCATGACCGCCGCTCCGGGACGCGCCGGTGATGTCGCCTCTGCGTCGGCGTGGGAGCGATCGCAATGGAAACTCGATGGGACCGCAGGGAGCGAGTCACAGGCCGGCAGCGGCACGCCCGATGCCCTCGGCCGAGCCCGAACGACGGCGATGCACCGCCAGGACGGCTTCACCATGAGCGAGTCCGGTGGCCGCCGGTTCATCGCGAGGGATTGGGGCCGAGGCTTCACGGGCGGTTTCGGCGGCGTGCGTGCGTGGCGCCTCTGGTCCGCGCTCGCCGCGACGATCCTCGCGCTCTCGGTGCTCGGCAGGCCGCAGGCAGCCGTGGCGATGGGGGCGATCCTCGTCGTCGTGGGCGTCATGTCGGTTCCGACGCTGTGCACTTCGGCGATCGGGTTTCTCGGCGCGCAGTGGATGGTGCTCAGATTCGAGGCACTCGCCACGATCCTGTGGTGCATGCTCGCACTACCGGCCATCGCAGCAAGCCTTGAGCGTTCGACCCATGCACGTCGGGCATGGTCGTTCGTGGGGGGGCTGGGCACGATGCTGCTCGCCGCATGGGTCGGGGTTGCGAATGCCGGACGTGACGCACCCGTTCGGATGGAGCAGTGGTGGCATCGCGCGACGGCCTCGTCAGGCACTCGATGCGGCGTTGCGTTCGATGGCCTGGTTGAGAATCGTGGGTGGATGGAGCAGGCGATTCCCGATGGGGCCGTGGTCGCCTGCGGTCGGCTGACCGGGACATGGGTCGCCATGCTTCGTGGTCCGGCGCTCGTGTGCAGCGAGCGAAGTTCAACCGGGGTCCCTGCCGGAGCAACGCGCACCCGTCACGTGATCGAGATGCTCGACGACCGGACCGACGACGCTCGTCGAGCAGAGCTGTTCAGGCACTACCGAGTCAGTCACGTGCTGCTCGCCGGTCGAGCGCCCGCCTGGACCGAGTATTGGACGGCCGAGATCGACGTAGGGGAGGGCCATCGATTGATCCAGCTCTTGGATGCCCCCGATCCGCGCAAAGCGTGGGAGCGCGAGGTGTCGGATGCCACGCGCGAGGTGCTTCGTGGCTGCGCCGACCACGCGGAACCCGCGCTCGAGGCACTCGTCGACGAGCGGCCGCAGTCGTGGCGAGGATGGAACGCACTGGGCAACGCGCAGTGGGAGCTCGGCCGCGTGCAGGCGGCGGAACGGTCCTATCTCGAGGCCAGGCGGTGCGATCCCGGTGAGCCGATGCCCGAACTGATGCTGGGCAACTGCGCTGAATCGCTCGAACGCCCCTCCGAGGCACTCACGCGATTTGAGTCTGCGGAGGCGATCGCCATCGCTGCCGGGGATCCCGGCGTCGCGGCGTCGGCGAGCTTCAACCGCGCCAACGTGCTGCGGCGGCAGGGTCGCCTTCAGGAGGCCGAGTTCGCGTATCGGCGCGCCCTGCTGCTGAATCCGACGCATGCCGGAGCGCAGGAAGAATTGAAGCGGGCCGGACGCTGGATCGCCCCCGCAGAAGGGCCGGCTGACGAAGGCGACGAAGGCCAGCCATCGAGCGAGCATGGCAGAAGATGACTCCAGCCGTGAACGAGCATGAGCCCGATGTCTCGATCGTGATCGTGAGCTACAACACGGTCGACCTCTTGCGGGACTGCCTGCGATCGATTCCGCGGTCGGTCGAGCCCTTCACGCACGAGACGATCGTCGTCGACAACCTGTCGCGCGATGGGAGCGCCGACATGGTCGAGCGTGAGTTCCCCGGCGTTCGGCTCGTGCGGGCGGAGCGCAACCTGGGCTTTGCCGGCGGGAACAACGCGGCATTCAAGATCGCCCGAGGGCGCCTCGTCTACTGCCTCAACCCCGACACCGTGAGCCATCCCGGATCGCTTGCGACGCTCGTGAGGCTCCTCGACGGCGATTCGACGCTCGGGTACGTCGGTCCGAAGCTGCTGAACGCCGATGGGACCCATCAGCTCAGTGCGTATCGCTTCCACACTGTGCTCTCGGGATTCGTGAGCTGGTCGATGCTGGGTCTTGATCGCCGATACCCACGTTCGCGTCATTGCCTCACGCTTCACCACCTGCATGGATGCGACACTCCCTTCGAGGTCGACTGGCTGACGGGTGCGGCCATTTTGACGCGCCGTTCGATCATCGATCGGGTCGGAGGCTACGACGAGCGCTACTTCCTGTATGCGGAGGAGATCGAGTGGTGCTGGCGCATGCACCGTGCCGGCTGGCGGGGGTGGTATGAGCCGGGCGCGGTCGTCACGCACATCCGCGCGGCGAGCACATCCCACCTCGATGACTCGCATGCATTCCATGGACATGATCCGTCGCTGCTCATCGAGAGCCATCGCCGCCTGGCGGTGCAGACGCTCGGGCTGCCGGCGGCCGTCGCGTCGCAAGCGCTGCACCTGGCAGGAGTCACCCTGGCATGGTTGCGCAACGTGCCACCCATGCCACGACGCAGCCCCGGCACGCGGCGAAAAGCCTGGCTGTGGATGCGCTACCTCGTCCGACCGACACCGCGGGGGCGCTGACCGAGCATGCCGATCTCACACGCCCATCGCTGCATCTTCATCCACGTGCCAAAGTGCGGCGGGACGAGCATCGAGGCTGCCCTTGGCGTGCTCGGCGACTGGCGCCACGAGGACCGCGAGCGGATGTTCGGCCGCATGACGTCGAGCGATCTTCTGGCCATGCGATGCCGCTCCCGATTCCTGCAGCACCTGACGTGGGATGAACTGCGACGAGTCGTTCCCGAGCACGAGCGGCGTGGGTACCGCTCGTTCGCGATGGTGCGCCACCCCTTGACGCGCCTTGAATCCGCGTGGTCCCGGCCCGACCACGACCTTGTCGAGGAAGCTCGCTGGCAGGGCATCCGGCTCGATGGCGTGGGGTTCGCGCGGTTCGTCGAAGGCGTTCTGCGGCTGGATCATCCGCACGTCCGGCCGCAGGTGGAGTACATCGTCGATGCCACCGGCCGGATCTTGGTTGATGCGCTTGGTCGCTACGAGCGCTTCGGGGAAGACGCTCGATCGTTGCTGTCGTCGGTCGGTGTTTACCGGAGTCTCGAGCATCGCAACCCGCCGCTCCGTGCGCGCCACGGCATTGAGTGGCCAGCCGAGCTGCGCGCGCGCGCCATCGAGCGATATGGCGATGACTTCAGGATCCTGGGGTACGAGCCATGATCCTCGTGATGACGCTGCTCGTGCGCGACGAGGAGGACATCCTCGAGGCGAACCTCGCGTTCCACCGAAGCCGGGGCGTGGATCACTTCATCGTGACCGACAACCTGTCGACCGATCGCACCCCTGCGATCCTCGCGCGATGGCGCGACAGGGGGCTCGTGACGATCATCGAGGAACGCCAGGACGACTACGCACAGCACGCGTGGGTCACGCGCATGGCGCGGATGGCGGCTTCGGACTACGGTGCCGACTGGGTGATCAACAACGACGCTGACGAATTCTGGTGGCCCGCCTGCGGCTCGCTCAAGGAGGCGCTTGCATCGCTGCCGGCCTCCGCCTGCGCGGCGGTGGTCGAGCGCACGAACCTCCCCGCGCTCGATGGTGCCGGTCCATTCTGGGATCGACTGGTCTGGCGCGACACGCAATCACGCAACCCGACCGGCGGTCCGCTTGGTCCGAAGGTGGCGCACCGCGGTGATCGCTCCATCGAGGTCGAGCAGGGCAACCACTTCGTGCGTCAGCGCGGTCTCCGATTGGTGCCGGTTCCGGCCCCGATCGAGATCCTGCATGTGCCGTGTCGATCGTGGCCCCAGTTCGAGCGCAAGATCCGACTCGGTGGGGCGGCGTACGCGCGCAACACGAACCTCAAGCCCTCGATCGGCAAGACGTGGCGGGACCTTCACCAGCGGCTGCTCGAAGGGTCGCTGCGTCGTGAGTACGACCGGCAGAATCCCACGGGCACGGAGCACGCCGCGCAAGTCGCCTCTGGCCGCCTCGTTCGTGACGAGCGGCTCCGCGGAGCATTGGGCGAACTCATGCACGATGAGGCGGGCGCAGCGTGAACGAAGCCATCGGCCGTGCATGGGCGCTCCTGGGGCCGCGAGATCGCCGCGTGGCCGCGATGCTCTGTGCGGCGATGCTCGTGTCGGCGGCGCTTGAGTGCGTCGGGCTGGGGCTCGTCTTCCCAGTGCTCGCGCTGCTGTCGGACGATGCATCGATGCTGCGTCATGCGCCCGACATCGTGGTGCAGTCCATCGGCTCGATGCCCCGCCCCCGGCTCATCGTGCTGTGCATGGGCGGTCTCGTCGCCATCTATGTCACGAAGGGCATCTTCCGCTGGACCCTGGTGCGGCAGGTCAATCGGTTCGGCTTCGCGCTGCAGCGCGAACTCTCCACCCGTTTGTTCGGGCGATTCATCGCGCGGCCGTGGGCGTTCCATCTCGCTCGCAACACAACCGGTCTGCTGCACGGCGTAACCCATGATGTCGACCAGGTGGCCTTCGGTGTGATCGTTCCGGCGCTGTCAGCGGCCAGCGAGCTGCTGGTGATCGTGGGAGTGACGGCACTGCTGCTGGCCATCGAGCCGGTTGGTGGACTGGTGTGCCTTGGGCTGGTCGGCGCTGCGGGCTGGTGGTTCCACCGCAACACCGAGGCCCGGGCTGCGGCGCTCGGTCAGCGAAGGCGTGAACTCGACCGCTCACGATTCCGGCTGATTCGCCAAGCGTTGGAAGGCGTCAAGGAGATCCAGGCGCTCGGCCGCGAGCGCGGTTTCGCCGATCTGGTGGATGACGCCTCGTGCCGAAGCGGTGCGATGGGCGCTCAGGTGCAGTCGCTGAAGGACATGCCGCGGAGCTGGATCGAGGTCCTTGCGGTGGTCGGGTTGGCGACCCTCGTCAGCACATTGGAGTTGCGTGGTCGCGACCCCGGGTCGGTGCTGGGGATCGCCGGGCTCTTCGCGATCGCGGTCTTCCGACTCGTTCCAAGCGGCACGCGGCTCATGTCGAGCGTGCAGTTGATGGTGCTTGCGGCTCCGAGCCTTCGCGCCGTCGCCAACGAACTGGCGCAGTCGACGGCTGCACCCACAGGGTCGGCAGGTGATGACGATTGGACCTCGATTGACTTCGATGGGGTGTCCTTCCGCTATGCGGATGATCGTCCGGCCGTGCTCGAGGGTCTCGATGCGCGTGTCGGTCGCGGCGAATCGGTGGGGGTGATCGGAGCGAGCGGCTCGGGCAAGTCCACGGTCGTGGACCTCGTCCTTGGGCTGCTGCGGCCCTCCGCCGGACGGATCATGATCGGTCGCGTCGATCTGGCCGACTGCACGCGATGGTGGCGAGCGCAGGTCGGCTATGTGCCTCAGGCGATCTACCTGATGGATGACTCCATCCGCCGAAACGTCGCCTTCGGCCTTCCCGAGCGTGACATCGACGAGTCGGCCGTCGTCCGCGCCCTGCGCCTGGCGCAACTTGATGACTTCGTGGCGTCGCTGCCCGACGGCCTGTCCACCGTCGTGGGCGAACGTGGCGTCCGTTTGAGCGGGGGACAGCGACAGCGCATCGGGATTGCGCGGGCGCTCTACGCACGGCCGACGGTGCTCATCCTCGACGAGGCGACGAGTGCACTCGATCCCGCGACCGAGGCGGAGCTGCTCAAGGCCATTCACGCGTTGCAGGGCACCGTGACGATGATCGTGGTCGCCCATCGTGAAGCAACCGTCGCGCGGTGCGACCGTGTGCTGCGCCTCGATGCGGACGGGCTCGGGGAGGCCGAACGTGCCTGAAGCAGCGCTCTCGCGTACGGCCGACTGCGGGATCGTGACGCTCGCCGATGCGCGCTACGCGCCCGGCGTCGACATGCTGTGCCGGTCCGTCCGCGAGAGCCTCGATCTGCCGGTCGCCTGCTTCGACCTAGGCCTGGGTGCGGCGGTGATCCAGCGGCTCTGCACGAACCACCCTTCGTTGCGCGTGCTGCCGATGCCAGAGAGCGCCGATCTCTTGGCCGTGCGCCGCGCGTTCGAGTCAGCAGGACCGCTTGCGAAGCCCGGCAAGCGCGTCTGGCCGATCTGGGCGTGTCCGTTCCTGATCGCGGCCAGCCCATTCGCGCGGACCTTCTGGATCGATGCCGACATCGTCGTGCTGCGGCACCTTGCAGGGCTGGTCTCGTTGCTCGACGCTGGACCGGTGCTCACGCCGGAGAACTTCGCACCGGCAGTCACACCCAACAAGCCAGAGCTCTATCGGCTGCTGCCCATCGCGCGCCGGTTCGATCCGCTCGAGCCACGGTTGAACGCGGGCATCTCCGGTTGGGATCATGCTCGCGCCGAGGATCGTGCACTGCTCGACGCCTATTGCCATGCCGTACGCTCGGCGTGCGCCGATCCTCGGATCGCGAACGCCATCTCGTGGTGGGACCAAGGATCCCTGATCTGGGCGGTGCAGTCGTGCGGGCTCGAGCATCGGGTGGTGCGGACGAACGCGTGGAACCTCTGCATCCGCAACACGCGCGCCAAGGGCATCGACGTCGGCTGGGATGATGGCACGCTCGCTCGTCTGCGGGACCTCGTCCCCGAGGGCAACCTCCTCCACTGGAACGGGACTGCGCCACCGTGGGGCGTGGTGGCATGAGGTCGTTGGCGTCGTGGCTGCGGTCGCTCGTCCGTGGCGCAGGAGCGCCGCCGCGTGCGCCCTCGCGGCGTGACGGCCTCGACAGCGAGACCGCATTCTGGGATGGCTGGCTCGCGCGACGCGAGCATGCCGGATTCGCGTTCCGGACGGACCCAACCAGCCAACTGCAGCCATGGCTCTGGTGCCATCTCGATCCGACCAGGCCGATCCACCGAGTGCTCGATGTCGGATCGGGGCCACTCTCGGTGGTCGGGCGTGTCGCGCCGGCCGGTCGGCTCGAACTGACCTGCTGCGATCCCCTCGCATCGGTCTACCACGCGCTGCTCGCCAAGCACGGCATCACGCCGGTCCACTCGATCGATGACGTCGCCGGTGAAGCGCTGGTGCAGCGCTATGGCAACGCAGGCTTCGATCTCGCGCTCTCCAACAATGCCGTCGACCACGCGGCGTCGCCGATCGACGTGCTCCGACAGATGGCACTTGTCGTCCGCGTTGGAGGCACCGTGCTCGTGCAGGTGGGTGAGCGCGAGGGCCAGCACGGCGGGTACGGAGGGCTGCACCAGTGGGATTTCTGGGAGGATCGCGGGCGCCTCTGGCTGGCCGCTCGTGCCGGTGATCCCGCAGACGTGACGCACGCGCTTGAGCCGTGGCTGGAGCAGTGCTCGATCGCGCGCGTCGACACGAATCCGGCGGGGGTGCGGTGGGATCGACCGCACCTGCGCATCGTGTGGCGGCGTCGCGACCCTCGCTAGTCCTGCGCCGCGACGGGCCGTCCGGCGGTCGAAGGAACCCACGCGCCTTCGAGCAAGCCGATGCCCCACGCACGCTGCATGCGGGCGCGGACCGCATGTTCCGTGCGTCGTGCACAGGCGTGCCGCGCCGAGCCGATCACGATCCACGCGATGCCTTTCACCGAGCAGAGCGCCAACGCCGAGGCGCGCCCCCGCAGATCACGTTCGATGGGTGCGACGCAGCGTCCAACGCTTCGTTGGCGCCGCACGAGCCACGCCTCGGTCGCCCGTGAGGGAGGGATCGACTCCACGACCCGGGCCTCGTCGACCCATCGAATGGGCACGCCGCGGCGCACCAGCCGCTGGAAGAAGTGGCGATCCTCCCCGGCGCGCAGGAACCCGGTCGCGAATCGAGGTCCCGCATCGTCCACCAGAGCCGCATCGAACAGCACGTTGTTGGTGAACGCCCACGGCCTGCGTTCCCCGGTCGTGTGCACGGCTGCCGCGAAGAAACCCCCATCAATCACCCATGGTGCAGGGGGCTCGTCGAACGCCGGATCGACTGGACCAGTCACGATGCCCGGTCCGAATCGATCGCGCGCGGCGAGCAGTGCTGCCAGCCAGCCACGTCCAGCGGTTTCGTCGTCATCAATGAACGCGATCAGTCCCATTGATCCAACAGCCTGCCGCGCCAGCCCGAGGGCTCGATTGCGCGGGAATGCCACGCCCCGTTGCGGCTCGGCCTCGAGGATCACGTCGATCCCGGTGTCGCGACGCACGCGTGCGACGACCTCGGCAGGGGCGGGATCGTCAGGATCGTTGCTCACGACGATGGCGACCACACCGACCCCCGCCGGCAGTGTCGAGCGCTGCTCTGCGAGGCTGCGCAGCGTGGCCTCGAGCCCGGCTGCGCGGTGGAGCGTCGACACGCAGCAGGCGATCGTTCGCGCGTCAGGTGCCATGGTGGGTTGCATACTCCTCGAATCGGTCGATGCCGAGCGCGCCGGCCACGAGCCCCACCGCCTTGGCCGCGTCGAGCGCCGTGTGCATCGTCGCCGCGGCGACCTGCCCTCGCAGCGTGCTCATCACGGCACGGACCACGCCGCGAGCGAGGTAGCGCAGCGCCACGCCGATGCATCCGAGTCGTGATGCTGCGTGCAGGTCGAGCATGATCCACGCGTTCGTCGCGCCGACGCGGTAGGCACGCTGCAGGGCCCACCGGCGCGTCATCCGAGAGCGTGGATAGTGCTCGAACGTGATCGCCTGGGCACACCAACGGATGCGATGGCCATCGCGCGCAAGCCTTCGGAAGAGGTGCGTGTCGCTGCCGCCGGTCTTGAGCAGGCGGTCGTCGAACCGGCACGCCGGATCCGCGACCACGCCATGACGCAGCGCCACGTTGTTGGTGTAGGCCTCCTGCAACCGCGTCCCGTCGGGATGATCGGGCTGCTCGTAGCACCGGGTCTGGAGCGCCCACGCGGGGACGGGATCCGGCAGCACGGGTCGCGCAGGGCCCGTCAGGATGTCGGCGTCACCACGGGCGGCAGCGTGTGCCAAGGCGCCGAGCCATGAGGGATCGACGGTCTCGTCATCGTCGACGAAGGCGATCCAGTCCGCGCACGGTTTGATCCTTCGAGCTTCATCGAGCGCGCGGTTGCGGGCGAGGGGGATTCCCGCCCGTGGCTCGAGCACGTGGGTGCACGGCCATCGGCTTGCTGGCAAGGGCGAACGGCGGTCGTCGTTCTCGACCACGATGACGGAGAGTGCGAGGGGAGCGGCTCCGTCAGTCGCGACCAGGCGGTCGAGTGATGCGAAGAGCCGCGCGAGCCCGTCAGGCCTGCGTCTCGTGATGACAGCGACAGCGAATCGCATGGCGTCCGATCGAGTCTAGCGGTGGGTGCCTCGCCGCGGAGGTCGAAGCACCGTACGCTCGTGTCCATGCCGACGCGGGACACGGCCATCGACACACCGAGCACCGTCGCCGAGGGAGTCTCCGTGGTCATACCGACCTGCAACCGCCGCGAGCAGATCGTGCGGTGTGTTCGCTCGCTTCTGAAGCAGACCGCACCGCCGCGCGAGATCATCGTGGTCGATGATGGCTCGACCGATGGCAGTGCCGACGCCATCCGCGCGCTGTCGACCGACGCCGGGCAGACCAACCTCCGGGTGATCTGCAATGACCGCACGCTCGGGGCCAACGCAAGCCGCAACGTCGGCATCCGCGTTGCTGCGGGCGCGCTCGTGGCCTTCCTCGACTCCGACTGCGTCGCCGATGCGCAGTGGATCGAGCGCCTCCGTGAACCGTTCGCGGATCCCGTGGTTGGTGCCGCGTCCGGGCTCGTCGAGGACACGTGCCGATCAAACGCCTGGGAGCGGGCCTTCGCTGGCACGCACCGCTTGCCGCGACGCGGGCCCGCTCGGCGCTTCACCTCGTGCAACCTGATGGTCCGTCGATGCCTCCTCACGGCCCATCGGTGGGAGGAGGACTTCTCCGATGCCACTCGCGCCGGCCGGCGTCCAGACACCACGTTTTCCGGGCGTTGCGATGAGGAGGGGCTGTATCTGGCGATCAGGGCAGCGGGGTGGACCGTCGTGGCCGAGCCCTCGGCCAGGCTGGACCACGAGCACCCATACGGTTGGCACAGCTTCCGTCGGCAGGCGTGGCATGGTGGTCGAGCGGCGGCCGAGTTGGTCTGGAAGTTCCGACTGCACGATCGTCTCGATGTCGCACCGTTCGTGCTCGCGGCACTGCTGCTGGTCATCTCGACATCGGTCGCAGCCTGCATCGATGCCCCCTGGCGGTGGTGGCTCCCGCTCGTCGCGCTTGCGCCGTTCGCGGCCGGTTGCGCCGCAGTTACCTGGAACGAGATCGCCAACAAGGGCAAATCTCCCGGTGGCTTGATCGCCGCGATCCCGGCGCTGTCGGCGTACTACGCGCTGCGCAGCGTTGGCTATGCGCTGCGCCGCGCGGAGTTGTTCCTCGGGATCAGCCCTCTGTCGCGCATCGAGCCTGGCTCGCTCGGTCGGTCAATGCCCCGGCCTGGAGCGACGCCATGACGGCGTTTCGGATGTTGCTGGTGACCGGTGGATTCCCGCTGCGCAGCGAGACGTTCATCCGTGATCATGTCACCGGGCTGCTCGAGGCGGGCGTCGACCTCACCATCCTCTCGCTGCACGCGGGCGACGACTCGACGTGGGTCGCTGACGAGGAGCGCCTTGGTGTCCCGGGTCGCATCAGGTGTGCTCGGATCGATTCGCCGCTCCTGCAACGAATCATCGGGCTTCCCTGGCGTTGGGCCGCACACGCTTGCCGATCGCCAGCGATTGCCTGTCGGTTGTGCTCACCATCGCAAGGATGGAGAGGCCCCTCCGGCGTGCTGCTCGAGGCAGCATCGGCGCTGGGTGCACGCGGGTGCCCGCATGCGTATGACCGCATCCACGCGGAGTTCGGCCCAAGCGGCGTGGTCGCGGCGAAACTCCGGCGCGCCGGGTGCATCACGGGTCCGCTGTCGTGTGCCTTCTACGGCTACGACGCAACCCGTGCCATCATGCAGTCGGGGACGGGTTTCTACAGCGAGCTCTTCGAGGACGCGGACATGCTCTTGCCGAATTCGGAGTTCCTGGCGTCGAAGCTGAAGGCCGCAGGCGCGCCGGCTCGCAAGGTCATCGTGCATCGACTCGGTGTCGTCACCTCGCGGTTTCGACCTGTCGGCGGTCGATCAGCAGGCGCGGGTCCGTGGCATGCCACCGCGATCGGGCGCTTCGTGCCCAAGAAGGGTTTCGGGACGCTGCTGCGCGCGCTCGCACTCGCGGGTCCGTCCGCGCCAACGCTCACGCTCATCGGCGATGGCCCACTGGCGCCCGCGTTGCGAGCGCTCGCCACGGAGCTCGGCGTCGCCGAACGCGTGCGCTTTGCGGGCTGGCTGTCACGCGACGCGGTATTGGCGGAGTTGGGGTCCTCCGATGCCCTGATCGCGCCGAGCGAGACGGCGGACGATGGCGACGTCGAGGGCATGCCGGTCGTCGTGATGGAAGCGATGGCGTGCGGCCTTCCCGTCATCGGCACGGACCACAGCGGGATTCCCGAGATCGTGCGTGACGGCGTGAATGGACTCATCGTGGCGGAGCGCGATCCCGCAGCACTCGCGGTCGCGATGGAGCGCATGGCGGATCCGCTCCTGCGACACTCGTTCGGCACACGGTCACGCGATATCGCCGAAGTCGAACTCGACCACGTCGCCCTCATGGGCCGCTTGCTCTGCATGCTGCGCGGGCAGCGGTAGGCTCCTGACCGCCATGGCCATCGCGTTCAAGCGTCACTTCCGCGAGTTCAGTCGCTTCCTGCGCACGGAACGTCGTAGCTTTGGGAATCGTCGCGTCCCCGGCCCGTGGATTCCCGGGAGCCAACACCCCGATTCGCTGCTGCTGGTCACGCTCGATTCGTGCCGATGGGACACCTTCGATCGTGTGCCGACCCCAAACATCGATGCGGTGGGCACGCCACACCGCGTCATGGCACCGTCCTACTTCACCTTTGCATCGCACGCGGCCATGTTCGTCGGCTTCACGCCCGGCGATGGACTGCGTTCGGAACCGATCGTGAATCCGAAGTACGGCAAGCTCGTCCGGCTCGACGGGGGTGGGACGCGGTCGCAGGGCCGGGATCGGTTCGTGCTCGGGGGTCGCTCGATCATCGATGGCTTCAATCGTCGCGGGTACATCACCGCGGGCACGGGTGCCGTCAAGTGGTTCGATGACAGTTCGCCGGCTGGAACCACCCTCGTGCGCGACTTCCAGCACTATCGGTACGCGGGCAACTGCTGGTCCCTCGGTCGGCAACTCGAGTTCCTCGCCGACAAGGTGGGGGGGGCGCGCCAACCGGTCTTCTGTTTCCTCAACGTCGGTGAGACGCACGTGCCGTATTGGCATGAGGGAGCGCCGTGGGACCGCACGCGGGTGCCGTGCCGTGCCTTCGCGGAGACGAACGACCGCGAGGAGAGCGCTCGCCGGCAGGGCGAATGCCTCGCGTTCGTCGATCGCACGCTCGGCCCGCTGCTGCAGGCCTTTTCCGCCGCCAACATCATGGTGTGCGGGGACCACGGCGATGTGTGGGGTGAGGACGGCGTCTGGGAGCACGGCTTCCATCACCCCAAGGTGATGGAGGTTCCGATGGCGTTTCGGTTGTCCGTGAGCTGATTTCCGGAAATTTCGCTTGCGGCTGCCGGGGCGGAGGCAACACTCCAAAGTCTCCCCGAGACCCAAGGAACCCCCTGACATGCTGCGTACCTGCCTTGCCGTCCTGTGTGTCGCCCTCTTCGCGCCAGTTCCAACCGCCATCGCCCAGGATTGCAATGGCGACGGGCTTCCCGAGTCGCAGCAGATCGGCGTGCAGGGCCTGACCGCGCAGTACTTCGCCAACCGCACGTGGAGCGGCCCCCCGGCAGCCGTGCAGGTTGATCTCACAGGCTCGGGCGGATTCGACCTCTCCGATTGGCCCCTGCCAGCCGGTGTGCCGCAGGATCTCTTCAGCGTGCGATGGACGGGCTCGATCAACTTCAGCACGACAGGTCTCTTCCAGTTCCGGGTGTCCTCTGACGATGGATACCGCCTCTACCTCGATGGCGTGCTCATCGGGACGTCAGAGGGCAACGTTGGGAACCAGGTGGTCCCGGCCGCTCCGATCAACGTCACAGCGGGTGCCCACTACCTGAGGGTGGAGCTTCGCGAGGACTTCGGCGGACAGAAGATGCGACTTGAACGCAAGCAGTCCACGGCCACCACGTGGAATGTCATCGCCAACAGCAATTTCCTCGCTGGGGCTGACCGGGATTCCAATGGAACGCTGGACGTGTGCCAGTTCGGCGACTGCAACGCGAACTTCGTGCCTGACTCGGTCGACATCGCCAACGCGCCGTCCATCGACTGCAACGGCAATGGCGTTCTGGATACCTGCGAGGCTCCGTCAAACGACTGCGATGCCAACGGCATTCCCGAGTCGTGCGAAACCACCGGCGGCGGCCTGGCGGGGTTCTACTTCGCGACGCCTGACTTCACGGGGCCGGTCACGGCGCGTCGTCGTGATGCGATGGGCCCACTCGGGCTCGACTTCAACGTCACCCAGGAAGGCCTCAACGATTGGCAGCCCGCAGGCATTCCCACGGACAACTTTTCCGCGCGGTGGGTCGGCAGCCTGATCGTCCCAGCCTCGGGCCAGTACGACTTCGAGCTTCGCTCGGACGACGTCGGCGAACTGGTCATCGATGGCGTCCCGCTCGCAGCGACCAACAACAGCACCGAGGAGCGCGGGCCGTTCTTCCTCTCGGCCGGGCCGCACTTCTTCACCGTGTCCTTCCGTGAGTTTGGTGGCGACCAGCGTGTGCGGGTTCGATGGCGCGTCTCGGGGCAGTCGAGCTGGCAACCGATTCCCGGCAGTGCCTTCATCCCCCGGTACGACGGCGACGCCGATGGCCTCAACGACGCCTGCGAGTCCGGAGACTGCAACGGAAACCAGATGCCTGACGGCCTCGAGCTCTCGCTCGGGCTGGCCAGCGACTGCGATGGTGATGGCACGCTCGATGCGTGCGAGGTCGCGTCGGGTGCACCGGATTGCAACGACAATCTCGTTCCTGATGCGTGCGAAGCCTCGGTCAGCGGTCTGTTTGGCCGCTACTTCGTCCGACTCGGTTCGAGCAATCCCGCGAATCCGTACCAGCCGGGCCAGCTGTTGGCGGCGCGTCGGGATTCCAACGTCGCATTCTCCAACTCCTTCTGGATGCCCACAGGCGTCCCCGCTGACGAGTTCATCGTCGTCTGGACGGGCTCGATCACCGCTGGTCCTGAGTCCGGTGTCTGGTCGTTCCGCACGGACTCCGATGATGGAGCGCGCTTGACCATCGACGGAACGACCGTGATCGACGGCTGGCTGGGCGACTCCGGCATCCGAACCGGATCCATCACCCTGCAAGCGGGCGCGACCTATGACCTCAAGCTCGAGTACCACGAGGGCAACGGGGGGCAGTACTGCGTCCTGGGGTGGTCGCCGCCATCGGCGAGTGGAGCCCCCGTCTTCACCACTGTCCCATCGACAGCGCTGCGTGTGGCCACGCCTGACTGCAATGCCAACGGCATCCCCGACGATTGCGACATCGCATCGGGTTCGCTGCCGGATCCGGGGTTCGGCATCCCTGCGCCCTGCGCCGCCGGCCCAGCTTGCCCGGCCGACCTAACCTCCGACGGCGTGATCGACGGCGCGGACCTTGGCTCACTGCTCACGCAGTGGGGGTGCGCGTCGGCGTGCAGCGCTGACCTCGATGCGAGCGGGACCGTCGACGGTGCTGACCTCGGCATCATGCTCACGTCGTGGGGTTCGTGCCCGTGAGCGACCGAGGTACAACGCTTGCCGTTACGATCCTGTCATGAGCCGCCCCCGCGCCGCCCATGAAGCCTCAGGTGCAGCATCGGTCAGGATCGCGCTGCTTGAACTCAAGTCCGCGATGCAGGAACTGCTGAGCGCGGTACCCGGTCTCACGGGATTCCGGCCGGTCGACATCGAGAGCGCTCTCGGGATCGATCTCAAGCTCGCCTGGAAGGTGTCGCATATCGCGCATGCCGGCGATCCGTTCGATGCGGTTCGTCATCTTCCGGGTGACTTGGCTGGATCGATCGTCGCCGAGGCTGCTCGGCAGCGGGGCGTGCCTCTGGCCCGGATCGTGGCCATGCGAAAGGCGCTCGCCAACGTGCAGGAACTCGGGACGGCATGGGCCGGCAGCAAACGCGCCTTCGCCCTGCTCAGTGCCAACTTGGCCACTGCGGAGGACGGACGTTTCGCGCTGGAGCGCCGCAAGGAACTCTTCAATGGCGGCATGCACGTCTGGGGCATGCGTGCGTCCAGCGCATTTCGTGTCGACATCCTGCATCCAGCGACCAACGGTCGCGTGATCGATTGTCTGACGGTGCGTGGATTCGTGGATCTTGAGCGCCTTCGATTCGATGCTGCCTGGCGGCTCGATGGACCAGCGGTGGTCGACGATCGCGGCCGTTCGAGCTCGCGATCGTTCGTAGAGGCTCCGAAGGGCGTGAAGGGGGCACGTTCTCCGTTCCTTGTTCCCGAGCTGTGCAGCGGGACCATGCCGACGCTTGATCGAGTCACGGGTGATCACTCCCTCCACCTCGCCACTGGTGAAGTCGGACGCGCTAGCGCCAGCACGGTCGTCCAGGCCGCCATCGTTCGCCGCGTCCAGCCGCGGGGGCCAAGCAAGGACTATTCGGGCTTCTTTCAGGTGTTCCGCCTCCGCACACCCAGCGAGTCGCAGGAATTCGTGGTTGGCGTGCACCGGAGTCTGGTACCCGTTGGCGTGCAGCCGGATGCGGTCGTCTACGGCGATCTGTACGGGGCACCGGAGCGGCGTGTTCCATACCACCTCGGTGACCGGCTCCAATGCAGCGCGAGCGTCGAACAGATCGCTCCTCGGCCGAAACTTCGTGTGGCGGGCGTGCCGGAGTTGGACCATTGGGTCGACGGCCAACTCTCAGCGCTCGGCTGGCCACGCGGTGACCTCCTCTGGTTCAAGGCCACGGTGAGCTTTCCACCGGTACCGAGCACGCTCGTGGTCCAGATGCCGCAGGCCGAGTGAGCCACGCCCAACAGCGTGAAGTCGCGCGATTTCCGGAAAATCGGTTTCACGAGCGCCTGACTTTGGTGCATAGTTACCCCGTGCGACGGTCGCATCCCGCACCCCACCCATGATCCTGACATCGATCCTGACCGCCATCGTTGCCCTCACGCCCCCTGATTGCAACGCCAATGGTGTCGCCGACTGGCAGGACATCGCGACGGCGACCTCAAACGATGTCGGCAACGACGGGGTACCCGACGAGTGCCAGGACTGTGCCGACGGTGATGGCAACGGCATGCCGGACTCCCTCGAGCAGGGTGCCGGACTGATCGGGCAGTACTGGAACGATTCGATCGGCACGACCGGCACCTTTCGGCAGCGCGTCCTCGTGCGCATCGATCCCACCGTGAACTTCGACTGGGCTGGGGGCTCTCCCGACCCCTCGCTGCCGATTGACGATTTTTCCGTTCGTTGGACCGCCACCATGACGGCGCCGACCACCGGTCCTTGCACCTTCTACTCGCGCAGCGACGACGGGTTCCGGCTCTGGATCGATGGCATGCCCATCATCGACGCGTGGGTCGCCCAAAGCGGGACGCTCTGGTACTCGGGAACCGTCGACCTCGTCGCCGGCCAACGCTACGCCTTCCGCGTTGACTACTACGAGGGTGGAGGCCAGGCCAAGGCGTTCCTTGAGTGGCAGCCGAACGGCCTGCCCCGTGCCGTCGTGCCAACCTCGGCGTTCCGTGCGATGACTGACCTCGACGGCGATGGAGTGCCCGATCTTGCGCGTGATTGCGATGGCGACGGCATCTCCGACGGTGCCGAACTCGAGGCTGGTACTGCCTTCGACTGCAACGAAAATTGTCTCGTGGACGACTGTGAGCCGGAGGTGGCGGCGGTGTCGGGCTACTGGCGATTCGAGGAGGATGGACAAGTAGTCGCAGACAGCGGTCCGTTCGGTCTCTCCGGCACGGGATCTGCACTCGCGCGGGGAGCCGCGGTAGCGGTCGACGTCGTGCCTGCGACGGCGCAAGCGAATCTTCGGAGCACGCTGATCGCGCCTCCAACGGGTTCGACAGGACAGGCGGTGGTGCAGGATCCGCAGGGGCGCTTGGCGTCCTCGGGAGAGAGTTTCACGGTCGAGGCGTGGGTCAAGCTGGATTCGCTCGCCAACGGGTCCACGGCCGAAGAACGCCAGGTGCTCGTGCAGCGCAAGCCGACCAATCTCGGCGATCGATCGGCGGATTACATCTTCTGCGTGCAGGCGGGGGACTACCCCCAAAAGGGCATCCGGAACTTCGGCGACGGCAGCGGCGGTCGGAACATCACCATGCTGTTCGGCAATGGCGGCGCCGCCAACGCCAGCTTCTGGACCGTCACGAGCGATCTCACGATCAGCGACAACCAGTGGCACTACGTCGCTGCGATCGTTGACGCGGACCGCAGCGAGGTGACCTTCATCGTTGACCAGCGGATCGACGTCGTGACCTTCCTCAGCCTCGGTCGGGTCATCGTCGATGCCCCGCTCGTCATAGGCGCGCACACCAACACCGCCGGCCAGTTCAACCAACGCCTGCGCGGCAGCGTCGATGAGCTACGCATCTGCAGCGGCACGGTGCCGGTCGCGGCGTTGCTGCAGCGGGCCGGCACCAGCGATTGCAATGCATCCGGCCAGCCGGACAGCTGCGACATCCAGCAGGGAGCCATCGACTGCGACGTGAACGGGGTGCCCGACGATTGCCAGTTCGATTGCGACCGCAACGGACTCGCCGATGTCTGCGACATTGCCAACGGCGGGGCTGACTGCAACGCGGACGGCCTGCTCGACTCCTGCCAGATCGTCGGCAACGACTGCGACGGCAATGGCGTGCTGGATGCCTGCCAGCTTGCCCAGGGTGACTGCAACGACAATGGCGAGCTCGATTCGTGCGAAGTGGCGAGCGATCCGTCGATCGACTGCGACGCCAGCGGCACGCCCGACGTCTGCCAGATCGAGGAAGAGACCACCTATCGCACGAGTGACTCCTTCCCCGAGTTCGGCATCCGCGCACTCGGCGACCATATGGCGTGGCTCACGAGCCATCGGGTTGTCGGCGGGGCAGGCATGATCGAGGCCGTGGAGGCCATGTTCGTCTTCCTTCCCGAGGACCATCCGGTCAAGGTGTGCCTGTGGTCCGATCCGAACAACGATGGCGAACCGAGCGATGCCCAGCTCCTGGCATCGGTCGACGACGTCGCCGCTCCGCTCACCCTCCTGCGCCGGTTCGACATTCCGGACACCGAGATCGGTGGGGATGGCACCTCGTTCTTCGTGGGCGCGATCGTCACCACGGACTCCATCTCAACGCTCTTCCCTGGCCCGCTCGACAGCAGCGGAAACGCGCTCAACCGTCGCTCGTGGATCGTGGGCAGCGACTCGCCGATCGATCCGAACAACCTCTCGGCGAACGCCGCCGAGTTCAGCACGGTTGAGGTCGCACTGCCGTTCCCCGGCAAGTGGCTGCTTGGTGCGGTCGCTGTCGCACGCAACGGCGATTGCAATGACAACCAAGTGCTCGATGGATGCGACATCACGGCCGGCACGAGCAGTGACGCTGACCAATCGGGTCGGCCGGATGAATGCGAGGACTGCAACTCCAACGGCACGCTCGATTCAATCGACATCGCTTCCGGCGCGAGCCTTGACTGCCAGAGGGACCTCGTGCCTGACGAATGCCAGGCGAGCGGGCTCGGCGAGGATTGCAACCAGGACCTGGTGCCTGACGCCTGCCAGCTCGAGGGCAACGATTGCAACACCAATGCCGTGCTCGACTCCTGCGACATCGCCCAAGCGACCAGCCCCGACCTCGATGGATCAGGGATCCCTGACGAGTGCGAGGATTGCAATGGCAACGGTGCCCTTGACAGCGCTGACGTCGCCACCGGATTCAGCCCCGATTGCCAGCCCGACGGCATCCCGGACGAGTGCCAGCTCGGGACGCCGCCGACTGCTGTGCAGTACCGCGTGGACGACGGAACCCGCGAGGGCAACTACGGCGTCTCGGGCCGATCCGACATGGTCTGGCTGAATGCCTTCACCGTCGAACCCGGGGGCGAGTGGATCGGCAGCGTGTCGGTGGTCATCGGCAACGGGTTTGCGGGCAGCCCCTATGAGGTGCTTGTCTGGAGCGATCCCAATGGCGACGGCATCCCTGCGGATGCGCAGGTCCTGACCCGAGCGCCGGCGCGAGTGCGCGATGGCAACACAAGCATCTTCAACGATGCCGCCATCGACCCCACCTACATCGGCCCGGTCGGTACGCGGTTCTTTGCCGGGGTGCGGTATCAGGATCCCTACGGGAACCAGGCCGTGATCCCCGCGGATCTCGGCGGCCCGCTCAACCAGAGCTGGATCGCGGTGGGGGCGATCGACACGGTCGACGTCAACAACCTCTCCGCAGCACCGATCTATGGCTATCTGACGCAGGCGAACACGCTGCTGCGGGCCAATGGATTCGACGGCGTGCTGCCGTTCGACTGCAATCGCAACCAGGTGCCCGACGCATGCGATCTTGCGAGCGGCCAAGGCACCGACGGCAACGGCGACGGGATCCCCGACCAGTGCCAGGGATGTCGTGCCGACCTGAACGGCAATGGCGAGGTCGATGGCGCTGACCTCGGGATCATCCTCGTGAATTGGGGCGGCTCCTCTGGGCTCGCCGACCTGAACGGCGATGGCACGATCGATGGTGCCGACCTCGGCATCATTCTGGTGTCGTGGGGCTCGTGCGGCTGATCAGGCGGCACGGTTCGATGGCGGTCCCGTCGCCAAGCCGGTCGTGAGCCAGGATCAGCAACCGCCCCACGGCAGATCGGCTGGGACAGGCAGCAGCCTTCCTGCTCGATCGATGCACGCGAGCGTCGTGGCGCCCTCGACCAGCAGCGTGCCGTCGCGGACGACGCGGTAGCGATGCTCAATCTTGACGGGTCCGCTCGAGAGCAGGTCGCAGCGCACGGTGACGAGATCGTCGTAGCGCGCGGGCGCCCGGTAGCGGGCCTCGAGCCTGACCACGGCGAGCAAGAGCCCAGCCTCTTCCATCGCGCGGTAACTGCCGCCCTTGGAACGCAGCAGTTCCGTGCGCGCCATCTCGAACCACACGGGATACACCGTGTGGTGCACCACACCCATCGGATCGCACTCGACGTAGCGCACGCGGACGGGGAGGTCGATCGATGCGATGGGCGCGGTCGTCATGCGGGCCCCAGCACGGCCATGCGCATGCCACTGTCCTCGGGGCTCCTGAACATCAGGGTCCGGCCGTTGCGCGCCAGTTCCATGGAGCTCGGATCCGCCCACGACAGCGGGATCGCCCCGCTCCGCAGGCAAAACTCACTTGGGTCGAAGGACTGCAGCCCCGGCAGGCCGATGTGCGAGGCGAGGTAGCCGTGGTAGGCGGCGGTGCGCGCGCGGACGTCATCACGCATCAGGTGGTGCGCCAGCCCGAACTCGATCACCGCTCGGTTGGAAGGGTGGAACGTGAGGGCCGCTCGCAGCAGTGCGGCGAAATGGTCCGGTGCGAGGTAGTACGCCAGTCCCTCGGCGACCCAGAGCGTGGGTCGATCCGCACGCCAGCCGTTCGCACGAAGCCCCATGAGCAGCATGCCGAGGTTTGACAGGTCCGCCTCGATCATCCGCATGCGCGTGGCGACGACCGGGAAGAGCCGCTGAACCAGCGTTTCCTTGTCGGCCTGATGATGCAGATCGACCTCCCAGATGCGTGCCTCCGCGCAGTGATGCGCCCAGTCGATGCCCATGGCGCTCCACCCGGCACCCAGCACCACCACCTGCCGTCCGACCGCTGGCGTGTTCACGGCGATCGCGTTCATCCAGGTCCAGAGCTGCCACTTCCGCAGCACGAAGTGCATGCGCGCGTGTGGCCACTGCTGCGCGACGTGGTCCGCCATCTCGCGACCGGACCCGGTGTCGAGCTTGGCGACGAAGGTCCGTCCGGCATCGGTGTGTGCCGCCTCCTCGCCCGCGAGTCGCATGACCATGGCGGCGGTCACGCCCACGTGCAGATTCTGCAACGGCACGTCATGGGCATCCGGGGCCTGATCCACGCCGCGATGGTACGGCGCGAGCGCCGGCGCGCGGTACGCTCTCGCGCATGAGCACGCTCTCTTCGATCGTTGTTGCGTCGTTCGCGTTGCCTGTCGTTGCGGCCCTTGCAGCGCAGGCTCCGCCGGCATCGGCACCCGCAGCTCCCGGCACCGCTCCCGCCACGACCGACGCGGCGAAGCCCGCTGACGCTGCAGCGCCCAAGGATGCCGCCAAGGCAGAGTTCGCCGTGAAGAGCCCTGCATTCAAGAACAACGAGCGCTTGCCCGTCGAGTACTCGACCGATGGCGAGAACGTCTCGCCGGAGATCACCTGGGAAGGCACGCCAACGGGCACCAAGTCCTTCGCGCTGATCTGCCACGATCCCGATGCGGGCCAGTTCATCCACTGGATCGCCTGGAACATCCCCGCCGACTGCAAGGGCTTGCCGCGTGGCCTGAAGCGCGCCGCCACGCTCGATGATCCCAAGGGCATGCGCCAGGGCTTCACGGACTGGGGCAAGGCCAAGGGCGAGGGCTACCTCGGCCCGGCTCCGGGCAAGGGCTCGGGCGATCACCACTACACCTTCACGGTGGTGGCCTTGGATACCGACTTCCCCGCCGACAAGGTCTTCACGGCACGCGAGCTGCGCTCGGCCATGAAGGGACACGTGCTCGGCAAGGCCGAACTCGTGGGGATCTTCAGCCGCTGAGGTCGCGCCTGTCGCCGGGGGCTGGGCGCGCTGTCCCGGAAGACGCCGTGCTGTCCATTGAAACGCCTCGTTGGCCCGCGAGGAAATGGTCGCTGGCTTGCAAGCCCCACGGCGCGCTGCATCGCGCCTCAGGGCGCGCCGGCGGGTGAGATCACGGTCGGCTGCGTACCGGGCGCGGGCTGATCGGCGTTCGCCGGCGCCGGTGGCGGCGGGAACAGAATCGCCGACAGGCTCGTCGCGCGCCACGACGGCAGTTTGAACTCGAAGCCCGCGCAGCGGGTGCCGGCCTGGTCGAGGTTCGTCACGCGGTCGCGCTCGACCTCGTCGGTCGGCTCAGGCTGGTCGGGCAGGCGCTCCACGTTGATCTTCATCCAGAGATCGTTGCCATCCTTCGCGATGTCAAGGTCGATCGCCCGCGAACGCGAGATCACGCGGATCAGGCGGTGTTCAGGGTGTTCCTTCGCGGCACGGACGTCGTCGATCTCCAAGCGCGCCAGGAGTTCCGGGATCGTCCGCTGCGCGCTCTCACGCTGCGTTTCAAGCAGCATGGCCACCGGCTCGACCTGGGCAGCGGTCCAGGCGCCGGCGTCGCCGCGCGTGAACTCGACGCCACCAACCGTGAACCGGTCAAGATCGCCGCTGGGCAGCGTCATGAGCTGGCGGTCGATGTAATTCACCAGCTCGAGCGTGCTGCGAAACGTGCCGGAGCACTTCCATGCCTGCGATTCCCCAAGCAGGCGCGCGAACTGCGCTTCCGGGCTGAATCGCTCCTTGCCGATCACGACCTCGGCGATCGGGGCCTCACCTGCCAGCACCCGCACCAGCTTGGCCGCCCCCTGGTCATCGGGCCATGCCAGGCTGAGTTCACCGAGTCGCTCCTTCACGCTCGTCATGGCTTCGATGCGCTCGAGGCTGGCGAGCGCAGCCAGGATCTCGTTCACGCGAACGGTCTCGGCGCGGAAGCTGCCGGCATCGGGGAGCACCCATGCATCGCCGTCCTTGCGATAGCGAAGGGTCTTGGCACCCTGCACCAGCTCGATCGCGGTGATCTCCTTGGCACGCGGGGCGAGCGTGCCCACCAGGGGTTCCCGGGTGGCGGCGGGCGCCTCGCCGGTCTCGGCGGTCGGCTTCACGAGGATCGCCACGACGACGAGCGCCGCCGCGACCACGCTGATGGCAAGGATCGGTCGCTTCATGGGTCAGGCCTTCTTGGTGCTTCGGTGCAGATGGGAACGGCGGACGAGCATGATGGCCGCCAGACCCGCCACGACCAGTGGCCACGCGACCACATTGACGAGCATCAGGCGCGTGCCAAGCCCCTCGTACTCGCGGCGAAGGTTGAACTGCACCGAGCGCAGTTCCTTGCGCGCGGCGAGCGTTTGCTCCTCGAGCTTCACGACTTCCGCTTCCTGCTCAGGTGACAGGATCAACTGGTTTTCCGGGGTCTTCTGCGCCTGCAGCTCGGTGAGCCGCGCTTCGGACTGGCGAATCTGGTTCTGCAGCTCGCGTTCACGATCGAGGTACTGCTTCTCGGCGGCCTTGCGGATCTCCTCCACGCGGTCGAACGGGCGCTGGTACTTCCCGCGGGCACGAAGGTTCAGCAAGGCCTCGTCGCCCGTGAACATCTCGAGCACGTTGAGCACGAAGGCGCCGTTGTCGGCCATCACGCGTGAGCCGAGCACGAGGTTGCCCATGCGCTGCTGCTCGATCCAGTTCTGGTCGGCGAGCAGGTCAGCATCCGCCACGATGACGATGTTGCCGGTGCCGGTGCGCGGAGCCTTGGCGGGTGATGTCGGGGTCGATGCCGACGGTGTTGCCGCCGGAGCTTGCTCCGGTGCCGGAGCAGGCTGGGCGAGCGTTGGCGATGCCGCCGGCGCCGGATCCTGGAAGGGGCCCTTGCCCGGAGTTGCGTCCGCTGGTGCGGGCGCGGCTGGTGGAGTCGCTGGCGCGGGCGCTGGAGCGGCTGGAGCCGATGCCGGTGCGGTCGGCGCTGCCGGGAGCTCGCTGCCATCCGGCGCGAGCATCACGGGCTTGCTTGACTCCGGCGGTGCGATGGTCGGGTTGCCGGCCTCGTCGTAGGCCGCCTCGATCGGCCCCTGCACGCGCACCGCGAGCACGTTGCGCTTGCCCTCAGGCTTGAAGTCGCGCATCAAGCCCTCGGGATCAGGGAAGAACTGGATCCGCACGCCATCGAGCCGCATGGACTCGGCGCTTGATTCCATGAGCGGCTTCACGGCTGCCTTGTTCGACTCGCGGATGTCGATCGCGCCCATGGTCTGCGTGTTGATCTGCGACAGTCGGCCCGTGCTCGGATCGTCCTTGGCCAACGCATCCTCACGCAGTGCAAGCCAAATCAGATAGTCCATCACTTGCACGGGGCCTTGGCTGCGCACGCGCACGCGCTGTGCGAAGGTCGAGTCGGCCACCACCTTGCTGCGGGTCCACTCGATGCCCCAGGCGCGCGTGAGCGGGCCCAGATCGCTGGACTTGTCGCCCGAGCCGCCGCTGAAGCGATCCTCCGAAGGCTGCGCTTCGCAGTGCGGATCGAGGAACGCCAGGATCCGGCCGCCCTTCAGCGCGAAGCCGTCGATCGAGCGCAGCAGATCCGTCGAGAGTTCGCGTGGATGCACGAGGATCAGCGCATCGAGGCCTTCCGGCAGCGCCGAGTCGGTCGTGGCGATGTCCTTGACCTGGTAGAGCTGCTTCAGTTGCAGGTAGATCTGCCACGGCTCGGCGGGCTGGCGCGGGTCGGCTGGATTCACGCCGCCGCCGGCCAGCGGCAGCGAGGACAGCAGGCCGATCGTCGGCTTCTTCACCTTGCCGATCGATTGCACGAGCCGCATGACGTCGTACTCAAGGAACGGCTCCTTGTTGGGGTCGAGGAACGGCATCGCCTCGGACTGGTCGACGGAGTTCTTCGCGACCAGGCCGAGCATGAGTTCCTTGCCCGAACCATCGAGCCGCAGTGGTGCGATGCCAGCGGCGCGCGCCTCGTCCTGCGCCTCACTGAAGGGTGCGGGGTCGATCACGCGCAGCGTGATGCGGCCCTTGCTGGCCTGCGCCACTTCCTGCAGGAACTCGCGCACGCGATTCGCGTACGACTGGATCTGCGGCATGCCTTGCGCCGCCTCGGCCGAGTAGTAGAAGTCGAGCTTCACCGGCTCATCGAGCCGCTGCACGAGCGGCGCGACAGCGGGGGAGAGCGAGTACAGGCGATCCTCGGTCAGGTCCAGGCGCAGGCCGCGGACCGCATAGGTGCTGGCGACGGCAAAGGCGCACAGCGCCACCGTCACGCCGGCGAAGGCCCCGATGATCCCGATCGTTCGTGCGTTGGTCATGGCTCAGTCCGCCTTCTTCCACTCGATGAGCAGGATGTTCAGCCACAGGAATGCGGCCACCACGGCAGCGAAGAAGAGCACGTCGCGCAGGTCGATGACCCCGCGCTCCATCGGCTCGAAGTGCGTGAGCAGGCTCACGCTGGCGACCGCCTCGGCCACGCCGGGGTTGGCCCAGCCGCCGAGGAAGTCGAGCACGACCGGATAGCCAGCCATGAGCAGCAGGAAGCAGACCACCGCGCAGAGCACGAAGGCCACCACCTGGTTCTTGGTGACCGCGCTGAGGGCGCTGCCGATCGCCAGGAACGCACCGGCCATGAGCGCGCTGCCCACGTAGCCCGCGAGGATCGCTCCGCGGTCAGGTTCACCGAGGTACTCGACCGTGAGCCAGATCGGCACCGTGAGCGCGAGCGCGACGCACGCGAACGCCCACGCCGCCAGCCACTTGCCCACCACGAGATCGCGGATCGAGATCGGCAGCGTGGTCACGAGCTCGATCGTGCCGATGCGGCGCTCCTCGGCCCAGAGCCGCATGCTGATCGCCGGAACCAGGAAGAGGAAGAGCCATGGGTTGAAGTCGAAGAAGGGCCGCAGGTCTGCCTGGCCGCGCTCGTAGAGCTGGCCCACGTTGAAGGTGAAGATCCCCGTCAGGAACAGGAACATCACCAGGAAGACCGCTGCGAGCGGCGTGTTGAAGTACGCCGAGAACTCTCGGCGCACGATCGGTGTGAGGCGGCTCATCGTCGGGACTCCGTGTCGGCGGTCGTCAGGGTGCGGAAGACGTGATCCAGTCGGTTCTTGGCGATCGAAGCAGGCGCCTTGCCATCAAGCGCCTGCGGCGTGCCGTCGAAGACGATCGTGCCGCGGTTGATGATGACCGCGCGCGTGCAGACTGCCTCGACTTCCTCCAGGATGTGCGTGCTGAGCACGATCGCCTTGTCCTTGGCCATCGTGCGGATCAGTTCGCGAACTTGGTGCTTCTGGTTCGGGTCGAGGCCGTCGGTCGGCTCGTCCATGATCAGGACCGGCGGATCGTGCAGGATCGCCTGCGCCAGACCCACGCGGCGCTTGAAGCCCTTCGAGAGCGTTTCGATCGGCTGGTGATAGACGCCCTGCAGGTTGGTGCGCTCGACTGCCGCGTCGACTCGCCGTGCGCGTTCGGCACCGCTGAAGCCACGCACGGCGCCGATGAACCCCAGGAACTCCGCGACGGTCATGTCGGGGTAGCACGGCGCACCTTCAGGCAGGTAGCCCATGTGCTCCTTGGCCTTCAAGGGTTCATCGAGCATGTCCGTGCCGCAGATCCGCACCGTGCCTGCGGTGGGCGCGAGGAATCCCGTGATCATGCGCATGGTGGTGCTCTTCCCTGCACCGTTTGGCCCAAGGAAACCAAGCACTTCACCGTGCTTCACGACGAGATCGATGCCTTGCACCGCGTCGAATGAACCGAATCGCTTGCGCAATCCGTGTGCTGCGATGGCCGCTTCCATGTGTAGGGTCACCTCTGGTTGATGCAAAGCCCCGACGGCCACCACGGGCCGCGCGCGCGTGGAGGGTAGGGGAGCGCGAGAACGTGCGGCAACGGGGCGAGGTTCGTTGGAGCCGCGGAGCGAGGCGGACTTCGCAGGACCTTGACGATTCCGCAAGTCGATTCAGGACAGGATGTTGCACTCGTCCATAATCCCGGTTCCAACTTTCCCATCAAAAAACTGAGCCCCTCGCTTGCCCACTTTCGGGGTCGGGCTATGGTCTTCCCGCATCCCCCACGGATGCGGTTGGGCTGGGAAAAGGGACCACCCGACATCGCGGCACGAGGAAGGAAAGCCCGTGCTGCAACCTTGCGCGCCTCGCGTGCAGGACCCTGGGCTTGGAAACCCCAGGAGTCGGACAAATCGTTCGCTTGGCTTGGCGTGGCGCCAATCCAAGCAACCCTCGATCTATGTGTTCGAGGGAGAAGGTTGATCCATGCCCATTTGGGGCAGGCATGGTGTTCCATCCCCCGCCCCGGAGTCCTGAGAGGAGAAATCCATGACCCGTTTCGTGCTCGCTACCGTCGTCGCTTCGACCCTCGCCTCTGCCGCTTCCGCCAGCTTCACCGGGTACTCGGTTGAGCGCGTGCTGACCGCCGGTGGCAACTCGCGCTACTCGGTGTACGCAAACTTCAACGCCAGCAACCTGGTGTTCCTGAACGCCTTCAGCTTCGTCAACGTCTCGGGCACCATGAACGCCCGTCACCAGGACTTCTTCACGGCTGACGGCCTCGTCGGCACGTGGACGGCCGGTACCTCGGTTTCCGCTGCTGATCGCGGCGAGGACTCGTGGGTCACCGCCAGCGGCCTGGCGACCAGCTCGGGCTGGGGCACCGCTCTCGACCCCGGCTTCACCGCTGGTGGCGAAGTCGGTGACATCAACAACGGCGCTGGCTGGTACGACGCCACCCCCGGCACGGCCAACGCCATCGGCGCTGGCGGCACCCAGGGCGGCTTCCGCATGCTGATCGCCCAGATCGTCCGCTCGGGCGATGACTCGGCGCAGGCAGTGTCGAACCACTCGCTGCAGCTCTCGTGGAAGGTCGCCGGCACCACCACCGCGATCTTCGGCAACGGCTCGTTCACCATCCCGGCCCCCGGCGCGATGGCGCTCCTCGGCCTCGCTGGCCTCACTGGCCGCCGTCGCCGCTGAACCGTCCTCAGGACTGATCAGCTCAATGATCATCGCCGGCGCGGAGTTTCTCCGCGCCGGCGGTTGCTTTTGGGGTGCGTCACCCGCGGATGGACTGGCGGGCCAGACTGATGGCGCTGGCCACCACGTCGCCAAGTTCCTTGGGAACCAGTTGCTCTGGGTCGGCCGCCATCGCATCGAGCAGTCGTCGCGCCAGCCCCGGCTTGGTGTGACGGCGGATGGCATCGTCGATGGCACGGCCCGGGGATCGCCCGCTCCCAGCCTCGGCACCGTAGGCAGATTCAAGGATCGCGCCCTCCAGGCCTCGGTCCCAGAAGTAGCGCTCGATCGAGTTGGCTGGCAGCACGGTCAGCCGGCAAGGGGCGATGGCATCGTGTCGGTGGATGACGTCTGCGTACCCGCGTCCGGCTGCATCGCCATCCACGAGCGCGTGCACCGGCATGGCCAGTGATGCTGCAAGCCGGAGCACGGACTCGAGTCCAGCTTGCGCGAACTCAACCACCCGAACACCCTCAGCATCCAAGTCATGGTCCAGCAAGGAGGCGACTCCCGGCAGGCTCCAGAACTCGGTCTCGCCTTCGACCAGGATCCAGGCGCGTGCAAAGAACGCCCCGCCCCGCAGTGTGCGGATGTGGTACGACAGCCGTCGCACGTCACTCTCGGAAAGATCCTTTGACTTCACGCCGTGGGCGAGGGTCCGGTCCGGTCGACGGACCAGCCTGCGGATCGCGCGAAGGTCGATGGCGCCAAGGAAATCCGGCGAGTTCGTCGTGACCAGTCGCTGCGCCGGAAGCTGCTCGACCAGGCTCCAAAGGTTGGACAGCAGGGTTGGGTGCAAGTGGGTTTCTGGGTCCTCGACCAAGAGGATCGGCCGAACGGCTTCGCCCACCCCGCGTCGGTCAGCCTTCAAGAGCGCGTGTGCCGCGATCAGCATGGCGCACACTCGGTCGGCGTTCGCAGGCCGTCGCTCCGCATGCCGCCACGCGCTGGGAAGTCCCCGGAGTTCAGACACGAGGTCAAGACTCGCGGCATCGCGCAGTCGGCGATCGGAGAGCTCCATGGTCGCGGCCTCGGCACTGCGTAGGAGTGCCTGGCGAGAGGGTGGCCCCTCGCGATCGGGAGACATCCAAGCCCCCATGGCGGAGGTCCACGCGGCGTCAGCCTGGGGTGAAGCCCGTTCCTGACCAACGACATCCCACAACGAGAGCCGGATGACGGGGAGCTGGCGTCGAAGTTCCGCATGCGCGGCCTGTGCCTCGGACGGGGCCAGCGGAATGGGATGTCCCGCGCCGTCGAGGATGGCTGGAGTGGTCGCTCCGCCTTGATGGGTCAGGGCCAACCGAACTGCGCGATGCCCGAAGATGGTGCAATGAAGCTTGGCCAAGGGCGGACAGCAGTCGAACTCCCCTGGCTGGGATTCCCCGATGTCGAGCGAGATGACGATGGGATCCGTCACGCCCGCCGTGCGGTCCGCTTCGCTGAGCCCTTGTTCGTCAGGACCAAGGACCGACTCGAGCGCTCGTCCCAGGCTGGTCCGGCCCCACTGGTTTTCGCCGATCAGCACCGTGGTGTCGCGACGAAGTCTGAGCTGAAGGCTGCGAAGGCCCCGAAAGTTGCGAATGCTGAGGTGACGAAGGTGCACAGCAGGGCTCGTTTGGTCCAATAATAGGTAATTCAGCTGTCCGCGGCGAGTTCGGACCGTCACACGATCAAGCCTGAATGAAAATCCGGCTCAAATGGGGCCTTACCTCCTTGCCTTGCGCAGAACTGGCGGCACCTTCTGGCCACGTGACGGCGATGCTGCAGTCACCCGGCAGGCGTAAGCCAGCCGTCCAACTCGAGGGATCAGGGGTCTGGAGAATGACCCATGCGATTCCTCGCCCTGAGCATCACGGCTGCTGCACTCACCGCGTCTGCGCACGCGAAGTTCATCACCACCAACGACAAGAGCGTGTTTGATCTGCTGAGCCAGCAGGGCGGTTACGCGCTCGCTGGAGAGAACTTCGGCGGCTACAGCGGCTTCTATTCATCGCTCTCGGGCGGCACTGGCGCAACGGCCTGGCAGGCCACCGCGCTCGGCGGCCTCTACGTCGGTTCGGGCGGCCAGCTCAGCACCAACAATGCCGACGCCGCGCTCACCATGAGCTTCTCCTCGGGAGACGTGTACGCCATCGGCGGGAACTTCTTCCTCACGGACTTCAACTTCGGGTTCCTGCCCGGATTGGTGCAGGTCGAGTTGGCTGACGGCAGT
Organism: Planctomycetota bacterium; assembly: GCA_018970045.1. GTDB lineage: Bacteria > Planctomycetota > Phycisphaerae > Phycisphaerales > SM1A02 > SYIB01. The sequence goes on from JAGWXC010000001.1 coordinate 49,066, forward strand.
TCCTACATTGCCAACATCCAGAACGCGAACTCCTTCAGCGGGTTCGTGAGCTTGGGCTCCGCCATCAGCCAGATCACGATTTCGCCCTTCGGCGTGCAGCCGAACGCGTATGTGACGGCGACCAACCTGTGCTTCGGTGTTGTGCCGGCGCCGGGCGCGGTGGCGCTGATGGCCGTTGCCGGCTTGGTGAGCCGCCGACGTCGCTGAAATCGAAGCGAAACGTGGATTACCGGACAGGCGCCGAGTGGCGTCTGTTCTGTTTTTGCAAAGTGCGTTGAAGAGGCTTGCCAAAGATCCCCCCTCGCGTCATCATGCGCCGCGCCCGGGGGCGGAGCAAGATCCAATCGTTGGAGGGATAAGGAAGGTGATCACTTCCCTCGGAGATCACCATGTTTCGTATGACTTGCCTTGCCGCCGCGACCGCGTTCGTGGCCTCGTCCGCTCAGGCGGCGCTCATCGGTGTCAATTCGCTCTCGCTCTACCAGTCGTTCGTCGGCGGGCAGGCTTTCCAAGATCAGTCGATCGACCTGAACGCCTTCGGCGTCGGCGTCGTCACCAGCCCGCTGCAGGGCGTGACCGGCGGTACGGCATGGTCGGCCTCGGCCAACGATGGTCTTTACCTGGGCACGCTGACCTCCGGAACCCGGTTCCTGAGCACGTTTGCCGCCAATCGCGAACTAACCATCTCGTTTGACGGCGCGGGCGTGATGGCCTTCGGCGCCAACACCTTCCTGACCAATGATGGCGACCAGGTCATCGCCGGCAACGTGCTGATGCGGCTCTCCGATGGCACCACCTTCGCTGGAACGGTCGGCTCCGAGTCGTCGTTCTATGGTTGGGTCAGCGAAGGGGATGTCACGATCACCTCGGTCACGTACCGCCCGTTCCTCTCCGGAACCGGCTCCTTCGCCAGCCTGTCAGACCTTCGCTTCGCCTTGATTCCCAGCAGCGGCGCCATGGCCATTCTGGCACTGGGTGGCTTCGTGGCCGTCCGCTCACGTCCCTGAGCACCTGCACCACCAACGATGGTCATCCGACGGGGCGCCTCCCACGGGGCGCCCCGTTCTCGTTGGAGTCGCTGATGACGGGCGATCCCTACTGAATCGGTGCCATGAGCCGTGCAGCTCGGCAAGCGCCTCGGAAGAACCATGATCTCCCGCTCCACTCGCGTGCCCCGATGCCGTGGCAGCCCTGGAAGTCGCTGTGGAACATGGCCTCCACCTGTTTCGACAGCGTGCCGCCGTGGGCGAGCGCGCTGATCTCGAAGTTGATGCGCAGGCTGCGGTTGTCCAGATTGGCTGTTCCGACGCACGCCAGATCGTCGCTCAGCATCACCTTCTGGTGCATGAAGCCGACGGTGTGGGAGTAGGCGCGGATGCCTGCGGCCGTCGCCTCCGGGATGAAGGTCAGCGCCGACATGCGGACGAGGAGGTTGTCCGGCTTGCGCGGCATGATGACGCGCACGTCGACACCCCGCAGCGCCGCCAACTGCAGTGCGGCGAAGGTGGCCTGGTCCGGCACGAAGTACGGGGATGCCACCCACAACCGTCGCTGGGCGCGGCTGATGAGGTGCAGGTACATGAGGGAGCAGGACTCAAGTTCATCGGCCGGACCGGTCGGCAGGATCGCGACGTGGTCATGTCCGCGCTCGGGCGGCACGGCCCACTCCACGGTGCTCAGCTCCTCGCCGGTGGCCCAGCGCCAGTCCTCGGCGAAGGAGAGTTGCACCGCCAGTGCCGCGGGTCCAGCGATGCGCACGTGCGTATCGCGCCACGGTCCGAAGACAGGGCTCTCGCCCATGTACTCGTCACCGACGTTGAGGCCGCCGAGGAAGGCCACGCCGCCGTCGACGATGACGACCTTGCGGTGGTTGCGGAAGTTGATGTTGATGGGCAGCGCGGTGCGGGAGGTGCGAAAAGCGCGGACCTCCACGCCTTCAGCTCGCAGACGATCGCACCACCCTTCGGCCAAGTGCATGCTGCCGATGGCGTCATAGAGCACCATCACCCGTACGCCGCGGGCCCGGGCGCGAGCCAGCGCAGCGGCCATGCGGCGGCCCAGGCGATCATCGCGGATGATGTAGAACTGGAAGGCGATGCAACGCTCGGCGGCATCGATCGCGCGCTCGATCGCATCGAAGGTGGCCTTGCCGTCGATGAGCAGCTCGCAGTCGTTGCCCCGCGTCGGGGGCACGCGGCACAGCGGTGCCACCGACACGAGCGCCGGATCGAGCGAGTGCAGCGACGCCGTGGCTCGTGTGACCTCACCCACACGCCGATCCAGCGCGTGGCGACCGCGGCGATGGGCCAGCACCTTGCCGTCGAATCGACGCTGGCCGAACGCCACGTACAGCGGCACGCTCACGATGGGCAGGAACACCAGCGCCAGCGCCCAGGCGATCGAACCCTGAGGGGTCCTCGCCCGCATGACCGAATCGAGGGCGCACAGGATGCCGATGGCCTCGATCAGCAGCACGATCGCGGTGATCGCGCCGCCATCGAGGATCCAGCGGGCCACGTCTGCGCCGGCTTCAGGCATGGTTCCAGCCTCCCCACGGCACGAGCAGCGCGCGGCTGCGCGCACGGATCCGCTGGATCCGCGTGAGCAAGTCATGCACGAACGCCGTGGTCTCGAGCAAGCACGGTCCGATCCCGAGCATCACGGCATCGGCGCGGGCGCTGTCGGCCGCATCCGTGACCTCGCCGCGCGTGGGGAAGCCATGCTCGGTCATCGATTCAAGGACTTGCGTGGCCCAGATCACGGGCATGTGTGCGGCTTCGCAGAGCGCGAGCACCTCGTCCTGAGCGATCGGCAGGTTTTCGAAGCCGATCTCGACGCCGAGGTCGCCTCGGGCGAGCATGACTCCGCACGCCGGGCGCCGCATGAGGGCAAGGAGGATCGCCGGAAGATCCCGGCATGCTTGTGGCGTCTCGACCTTCGCGACGACGGCCATGGACGCCAGTCCACGGGCGTCGAGCGCCTGGTGCAGGTCAAGGATGTCCTTCGGGCTGCGCACGAAGCTCAGCGCGACCATGTCGGCCACGCCGGCGACGGCATCAAGCGTGGCATGGTCTGCGTCGGTGAGCGATGGGATCGGCACGTCACTGTCGGGGACGTTGACGCCCTTGCGATCCTTCAGCGGCCATGCACCGTCGCGAACGCGCTCAATGACCAACTCGGCTCCGCAAGCGGACGAGGACACGCATCGGCCGCGAATGTTGCCATCATCGATGAGCACCCGATGACCGGGCTTCAGCGCACCCAGAAGTTCCGGCGGCGTGATGGCGATGCGGTGGGGTGCGGGCAGCGATCCATCGGCCGCGCGCGTGGCAGACCTCGAGACGCCGTCGTCGGCGTGCAGCCAAAGCCGGTCGCCTGGCCGGATCTCGATCGGACCTTCGCTGCAGAGGCCTGTGCGGACCTTCGGACCGGCCAGGTCGACGCAGAGCCGGATGGTGCGCCCGGCCCGTGCTGCCGCCGCGCGAAGGGCCGCAGCGTTGGCGCGCCACTGTCCCGGATGGCCGTGCGCCGCGTTGATGCGTGCGACGTCCATGCCGGCCTCGATGAGCCGATCAGCGAGCGAAGGATCGTCCGCCATCGTGGGCGGCAGGCTCACCATGATGCGCGTGCCCTTGGGATGGGCCGGACCGAGAAGATCGTCCGCGTGCCGCTCGAGTGCCGCGACGCCCGCGTCCATGTCGGCGGCGGGGGCGTCGTCCGTCCAGCCACCGCCATTCATGGCGACCAGCGCCGCGCGCACGGCGCGCAGCGTGGGCTCGACATGTGCCTCGCGCCGTGACAGGGAACTCAGGCCCAGTCGCACCAGGTCCGCCTGCAACCCGACAGGCAGCGCGCTGCGAAGGTCGGCGTACTGCACCAGGTTGGTGGCGCTCATGGTCCAGTCGGATGCAGCACCCGAGATGGCCGGCTTCTCGCGGGCCGCGGTCGCCGTGATCGACTCGAGAAGAGCGTCGACCGAAGCAAGGATCGTTGGGACCGACTGCATGCACGAACGCTACCCGAGGTGGCAGGTGGACCGCGCAGGTAGCCTTCGGGTCATGCCGGTTGCGTGGCGAAAGCACCTTTGGATCGCCTTGGGCCTGGTCATCGTGTCGCTCGCGAGCGTTCGTCTGGCGGACGAGTCGGTGGCCCGGTTCGTGCATGACCATCGAGGGTGGTCGACGGCTGCAGCATGGATCGCCGAGTTCGGTGACAGCTTGTACTGGTTCATCGCGCTGGGCATCGGATTCGGGGTCTTTCACCTGCGCCGAGCGCACGACGCCGCACGATGGTGTTTTCTGGCGATCGCTTCGCTTGCCGCAAGTGGCATCGTCTCGGGCATCCTGAAGGCCACGCTCGCTCGTTGGCGACCGCGTGCATTCGTTGCCGATGGTGCGTTCGACGGTGATGCAGGCTTCGCCTTCCCGGCCTTCATCATCGAGCACGTGCGCAACTCGTATCCGAGCGGCCATGCGACCACGGCGTTCACGCTGGCTGCCTTGGCCACGTTGAAATGGCCTCGGGCGGCGGCGCTCTGGGTGGTTCTGGGTGCGGTCGTCGCTGGTTCCCGCGTGGTGCAGAACAGCCACTGGCTCGGTGACATGCTCGCGGGCAGCGCGCTCGGGTGGGCCACGCCGTGGATCGTGATGTCCTTCTGGCGCGCACGGTGGCCTGCATCGGCTCCGGTTCAGCGCGCGGGCACCACGGCGTAGAGCATCACCTCGACGATTCGCCCCTTGCTGTAGTTGAAGCCACGGGTCCGGCTCGAGTCGATGGGCTGCAGTCGGGCGGCGACCGCACTGGCAGGGCCGTTCCCGTCGAGCGCATCCGTCGTCGCGATGACCAGTCCATCCGGATGGCGATCGATCCATCCGGCGAGTTCATCGGCGCCGAGCCGCTCGACGCGGCGACCTGATTCAAAGAGCAGGGAATCCTCGATGTATCCCACGGCGGCCATGCTGGGAAGCGTGGTCAGGCCTCGGTTGGCGGCTTCGTGCCAGGCATGATCGAGGATCCGCGTGGTGATCCATGGTGCGGGCACGCGCGGCAGCACGATGCCCATCGTGCAGACGAGACTCATCACCGTGATGGCGATTCCACCACGGATGGCGGCGCCGAAGTCGCCCCGAAGGGCGTTCGCGCGCGCTCGCCACATGAGCAGGCTGCCGTAGCCGCCCGCGACCACGACCAAGATGAACGCGCTTGAGGCGAGTGGCAGCGACCAGCCGAGGTTCGGATCGGTGAGCAAGCCCGCACGATCCAGGGCCACCATCAGTCCGGCGGGCATCCAGCCGATGAGGCAGCCGATCACGGCCCAGACGCCGTAGCCGAATCGATTCACCGGTTCGAGCGCGCGCGGCAGGCTCGACAGGCCGCCGATGACTGCGCGAGCCGACAGCACCGCGATCGCCGGATAGCAGGGCAGCACGTAATGCGGCAGCTTGGTCGCCACGAGTTCAAAGGCGATCCATGTCGGCACGAGCCAGCAGAGCAGGAAGAGCTCAGGATGGCGGCCGCCACGAGCCATGAGACTCGACCAGATCCGAGATGGCAGCGACCCGGAGCGGCGCGCCCGCCGTGCACGCGACCACGCCCACTGGATCGACAGGCCTGTGAGCAGTGAACCGGGGAAGAAGAGCACTGGCAGCAAGACCAGGTGGTAGCCGGGCGGAGCCCAGTGGCCCTCCATGCCGCTGCCTGCGCGCTCGAACACCTCGCGACGGATCGCACCCACGATCGTGTCGCCGCCGATCTCGCGTGCGGCGAGGATGACCCAAGGCACCACGAAGGCAAGCACGATCAGCGCGCCGGTCCACGGCTGCGCGCGCACGATCCACGACCACGAGCGCGTGGCTGCTGCCATGCACAGCACCGTCGATCCGAGGACGAACGGCGTGATGGGCCCCTTGAGCAGGATGCCGACGGCGCACAGCGCGTACAGCCCCAGCAGCGTGAACCATGGCGTGGCGGCGTCGCGCGTCTGCCAGAGCCTCCACAGCAGCACCATCATCCACGTGGTGACCGCGACCATGACCTGGTCTGCGCGGGCTTGATGGGCATCGAACGCGACCAAAGGACAGATCCCGATGAGGATGCCTGCGAGCGTGCCCGTGAGCGCGCCGAACATGCTCCGCCCGAGCCACCACGTCGCGAGTGCGGTCGCGATCGCTGCGATCGCACCGGGGAGCCGGTACATCCAGATCGCTTCTGGGCCACGGTCCATGCCGCCGAGCGCGGCCACGCTCGCGCTCTGCACCCAGTAGATGGCGGGGGGCTTCTGCAGCCGAAGCTGGTCGCCAAAACGCGGCACAACGTAGCCGTGCCAATCGGCGGAGTCGAGCATCTGGCGGGTTGCCTGCACGAACCGCGCCTCGTCGCGATCGATCGTCGGGATCGAGCCGATGCCGGGCAGGACGCAGAGCGCCGTGAGCAGCGCGACCATGAACGCCTGTCCAATCGGTCGTCGCAGGAGCGGGGTCAGGTCAAGCCGCATGCGCCACGATGCTAGATCGATCCGGACGATTTGCCCAGCACCGTAGACTCCGGCGATGCGGCGTGATCACGTCATCGTTCTCTCCTTGCTCAACCTTTCCGTGAGCGTGGCGATTGCTCAGGACACCAACGTCATCGAACGTCCCATCGATGAGCAGGAGGCCGCGGCGATCGGACGCGGCTCCACGTTCTTGGTGGGTGGCGGTGTGGTCTGGCAGGCGCCGGCCACGTTCACTGGCGGTGGCGATCTCTCGATCCTGCGCGGCTACGGGGCGGTGGACGTCAGCACGCCCGTCGATCGCGGCATGGCCGTCATTGCCGGCATCGAGTGGGATGGCAATTGGTACGACTTCGGATCGGGCACGCCCTTGGGCAATGCGATCGGCGGCGCGGATCCTTGGGACACGATCGTGAATGCCACGGTGAATCTGGGCACCACGATCCGCGTCGACTCCGACTGGACGGTCTTGCTGCAGGGATTCGCCAGCACCAATGGCGAAGATGGTGCGGACTTCAGCGACACCATCACCGGTGGCGGTTTCGGCGCCTTCTCTTACCGCATGGGCCCGGACTTCAACCTCGGCCTCGGCGTGATCGGCAGCTCGCGCATCGAGGATGACCCGCTCATCGTGCCGGTGATCCTCATCGACTGGGAACTCGAGCAGGGGATCCGACTGACCAACGTGGATGCCCCGCAGGCGTTCCCGACCGGGCCTGGCATCGAGCTCGTGTTCGACGTGAGCAAGGAGTGTCACCTCGCGTTCGGCGGGCGATGGTCCTACCAGCGGTTCCGGCTGGACGACGGCGGTCCGGCCGCCCGCAGCGACGGAGTGGGCGAGGATCAGTCGATCCCGCTGTGGGTCCGCAGCGGATGGCGGCGGGGCGCCGCCCGGATGGATGTCGTGTTCGGGTTCAACGCCATGCAGGAGCTCACCATCTCCGACAGTTCGGGTGATCAGCTTGCGGCCGCCGACATGAATCCGGCGATCCTGCTTGGCGCGTTCTTCTCGGTCGACTTCTGATCCGCTTGCGGATCACGGAGCGGAGCGTCAGGCAATCGCCGGTGCCTCGTGCAGCGTCACGCCCGCGGCCGTGCCCAGCGCGTAGGTGAAGCCCGGTTGCAACGCACCCGCAGCATGCGAGCCGTCGCGGGCGAGCACGATCAGTCCGACCTGAACGTTCGCCGCCAGCGGCCCGGATTCGATCAGACGGTGCAGGGCATCGCGGCAGGCTTCGGTGGGGCTCGCTCCGGAACGCAACCGTTCGACAGCGATGCATGACGTGAGCTTGCGCATCACGACTTCACCCAGCCCGGTGCAGACCGCGGCCCCGGCCTTGTGATCCACATAGAGCCCCGCGCCAACGAGTGGCGAATCGCCGACGCGGCCATGCATCTTCCATGCCAGTCCGCTGGTGGTGCAGCTGGCAGCCATGCGGCCGTCGGCATCACGCACCACCATGCCGATGGTGTCGTGATTCTCCGAGTTGGCGCGAGGGCTGTACTGCCGCTCGCGAAGCCATTCGCGCCAGGCGCGCTCCTGCTCGGGGTCGAGCGGGCGTGGTCCGGTGTGGAGCCCTTCGCTGCGCGCGAAATCCTCGGCGCCGGGGCCGACGAGCAGCGCATGTGGCGTGCGCTCCATCACGCAGCGTGCCAAGGCAATCGGATGAGCCACGCCCCGTACGCACGCCACGGCTCCCGATCGGCCCGTGTCATCCATGATCGCAGCGTCGAGCGTGACGATGCCATCGCGGTCGGGCCAGCCCTGCAACCCGACCGATCGATCGGGGCACTCCGACTCGACCACCATCACGCCGCGCTCGGCGGCGTCGAGCGCGCACTGTCCTGCGGCAAGTTCGGCGAGCGCCCGTTCAGTGGCGGGCTTGCCATGGTTCCAGGTGGCGATGACGATGGGTGCATCAGGCATTGGTGTTGCTCCGGGAGCGCTCACGGTGAGAGGTGCCGACGCTGGGCGGCCGCATGCGGCCAGGAGCGATGAGCCGGCGACGAGCCGCACGGCATGCCGTCGGGTCATCGGGACTGGCATCGAAGGACCCATCATCGAGCCGGTCGGTCCAGGCCTTCGGGCGGCATGGCGATCACGTCGGCGATGAACACCATGCGCGTGCGTGGTTCCGTGATGCGAGCGATCTCATCGGCACTCGCACCCGCGTCCTCGGCGATGTGGCGAAGCGTCTCGACCGATTGCTCGCGGGCCACGGCTCGACCATAGGCACGAGCTCGGACGCCCGTTGCGTTTCGAGGCACGAAGAACTCATGGTCGCGTGTCATGACGAGCAGCGGTTCGCCGCTGGTCTTCATCTCGACCCAACAGCCCATCGTCAGGCAGACCTTGGAGAGTTCTCCCTCGATGACGACCGGCATGGCGCCATCCTGACCGGCTTCACCTCGCATGACCTGGTCCGGGGTCATTCGGGGCCACGCACCCATCGCGTCGATGGATGCTTGGGGCTGCAGCGAGTACGTGTTCCAGCGCTGTTGGGCCGCCGGTGCTGGCTCGTGCAGTGGGGTTCTATGGCTGACGCACCCCGTCGTGATGCTGAGGGCGACGGTGGTCAGGATCGCACCGGCGAGGCGCAAGCGTGCGGGGCGTTCGTGGCTTCGTGGCAGCATCATGGCTCGATCCTACCGGTCAGCAGGGGTCCATAAGCAAACTTGCGGGGTTCGTGGCAGGTTGACTGGCGAGGCCCCTGCGCTTGGTCGACGAACCATGGCCGTGCGCTCTCCCGGTTCCATGATCTGTTCGGTTGCCTTCGCCATCGGCGTGGCGGCGTGGACCCGCATCGGGGTCGAGGCGTGGCAGCACGCCGCCTCCGCCGAGCCTGTGGCTGGCCAAGGCGCTGTGGTTCGCGTGGTGTCCATGCCGCGTGTCCAGCGGCGCGCCGGTGGTTCTGCCGCGATCCGCGTGGATCGAGCGCGCATCGAGTCTCCGGCTCCAGTCGATGCTTCATCGTGGACGCCGCCACGACATGTCCCTGCCGCAGAGCGATCATGGATCTGTCCGGACGCCGTGGTCACCTGGCGCGATCCCAATGCGGAGCGGATTCGCTCCTGGCGTGGGGATGTGCGCGATTGCGGAACGCACGGCCCCGAGATCGGAGTCTCGATCGAGATCGACTCGGCGGATGTCGAGGACGCGGTCAGCGGCTTCGGGTTCCATCCTGACGAGATCACGTTCCGGTACCGCACGCAGGAGGAATACGACCTCGGCGCGCTCCAGCGCGACCGATTGCTCGATGCGCGCGGGGTTCGATTGCATGACGAGGTCGTCTCACCGGACTATCCATGGATGCTCCGTCGCGGCGTGCCCACCGTGCACGCGATGGCCGACCGCCTCGAGGAGGCCGCACGTCGTGCCGGTGCCACCAGCATCCGTGGGCGTGCGAGCATCATGGCCGGCTTCGTGCAGGCACTGGCCTATCGGGAGAATCTCGAAGCCACCGACGATGCTGAACACGAGCAGATGGGCGTGATGCTGCCGGCTGCGACGCTCTCCCGCGCCAGCGGCGACTGTGATTCGAAGGCTGTCCTCTTGTGCTCGCTGCTGCACTCGACGCAGGTCTGTGACAGCGTGCTGGTGCACACCGAGGATCACACGCTGGTTGGCCTCGGTCTGCAGTTGCGGACCGGTGATGACAGCATCCGCGCGTGGCGCCGCGACTGGGTGCTGCTGGAGACGACCGACCGCTGGCCCGTCGGTCGCGTGGCCCGCCGCCATGTCGGCGAGAGCGTCACGGTCGAGGAACCTCTGTCGCTCGTCGTCAGGACCAAGCGCTGAGCAAGAGGCCGAGGTCCGCGCCGTCGACGGTGCCATCGCCACTCAAGTCACCGGTGCCGGTGCCGCCCCAATTGCTCAAGAGCAGGCCGAGGTCGGCGCCATCGATGACGCCGTCACCATTGAGGTCGCCGGGCACAGCGGTCACATCGACGAT
>JAGWXC010000277.1 GCA_018970045.1 Planctomycetota bacterium
GGCGCTTGCGTCGGCACGCTCAAGCATGCCCCACGCCGCCCAGATCGCATTGGCGTAGGCCGCGCGGCTGGCGCGCTCAAGCGCAATCGATGTGAGCACGAGTGCCGTGATGCCGAACCCTGCCACCGACGCCGCCGTCACTGCAAGGACCCGGTGACGACGCACGAAGCGAGCCGCCGCCCGCCACGTGGAATCAGGCCGGGCGCGGATCGCTTCACCCGCAAGCAATCGACGCACATCGTCAGCGAATTCACGCGCACTCGCGTACCGCTCGGCAGGGTCGGTCGCCAGAGCCTTGGCCACCACCTCATCAATCCCGGCAGGCAGCGTGCGCGAGAACTCCGCTCCACGAGCCGCAGCGGCCTCGCTCACAGGAATCGGCCGATCGTGCAGCAAGCGCTCGACATGGTCCGCCAGCGCACGCCCCTCGACGGCGAAGGGCGGCTGACCGCAGAGCACATCGTGCAGGAGTGCACCGAGCCCCCACACGTCGCTACGGGTATCGACCGCACCGCCGCGCGCTTGCTCGGGGCTCATGTAGGCAAGCGTGCCCATCGGCGCGTCGGTGGCCGCCGTCACCGATGGATCCGTCACCGCCGCAATCCCGAAGTCGATGACGCGCGGCACGCCATTCTCCCCCACGATCACATTGCCGGGCTTGAGATCGCGGTGGATCACGCCCGCACGATGGGCATGGTCGATCGCATCGGCGACCATGGCCACCAGTTCGATCCGCTCGCGCGCACCCAAGCCGCCACGATCGGCCCAGCGCGTGAGCGGCAGCGCACCATCCACGAGTTCCATGACGATGTAGGGCGATTCGTGCTCGGCGTCGACCGACAGGCGTTCGGCGCCGGCCGCGTAGACCCGCGCGATGCTCGGATGTTCGAGTCGCCCAAGGGCCTCGGCCTCCACGCGAAGGCGCCGCCGCGCAGAGTCGCCCAGCCGTTCGCGGCGCACGATCTTGAGCGCCACGCGCCTGCGCGGAAAGTCCTGCATGGCGGCGTACACCGCGCTCATGCCGCCATACCCGATCAAGCGCTCCACGGTGCATCCGGCAACGAACGCACCGACCAAGCTGCTCGGGATCGATCCCGTGGGTTCATCCAACCCCATGAAGCCGGTCCGGCCATGGTGCTGGAGCAGGCTCTCCACTTCATCCACGATGTCCGGCTGCTCGCTGCGCAAACGCTCAAGCCAGGCGCGGCGGCTCAAGGCATCGAGCTCGGCGGCATGCGCGAAGGCATCCTGGATCCGATCCCCGCGCGACGGCACTTGGCCACCCGGTTGCACCACGGATCAACCGCCTCGCTCGATCCAGCGGCGCAGCCACGCGCGCGCGAACGCCAGATCCTTCTCGACGGTGCTCAGGCTGACGCCGACGATCTCGCTGATGAGCGCGACATCGCAGGACTCCATGTAGCGAAGGCGCGACACCTCGGCTGCGCGCGGGTACTCGCGCGACAGCGCCGAGAGCGCTCCTGACAGGTCCAATCGCTCATCGCTCGATGCGGCCTGGGCCGCGCGGTCGGGCAGCGAGCGCGCCACGAACGTCAGCGGTACGGGTGCCTCGCCGCCCCCGCGCTTGAGCGCCTTGCGCACGCGCGCAAGATCGATGAGTTGTTGCCGGCACGCGTGGCTCACGGCTCCGAAAAAGTGCTTGCGGCTGTCCCAGCGGATCGGCGGCGATCGACCGATGCGCATGAAGACCTCGCTGACGAGACCGGTTGGGTGCAGGTCCCCCAGCGCCGACTGGGCGGTTGACTCGCCGCGGAGCGCGGCGGCCGCAATGTCACGTACACGTGGGTAGACGACGGACCACGCGCGAGCCGCCGCTGCGTCGTTGCCCGCCAAGGAATCGTTCAGGAGCTGCGTCAGGGGTGCATCCATCGCGGGGGCGATAGTAAGGACGCTGCAGCAGCGCTGCCGAACCCGCCACGAACTTTCGGATTCTTCCAGAATCCGGTACGGGTCAGTGCGCAGCCGTCGCTTCTTCCGGGGCGGGCAGTGCGCTGGCCGCGCGTCTGCGCAAGTCCAGAACTGCTGACCCAGGAGAATCACCATGCTGTTCCGCTGTCTGTCGTTTGTCGCTGCCTTGGCTGTAGTTGGGCATGCGCAGGGTGGGTTCACGGGGTTTACGACTGAGCGAACGGTGCTCAGCAACGGCAACATTCAGTACAAGGTCTTCGCGAACTTCGACAACGTCGGCCTTCCCGCCGGCCAGTCGTGGGTGTTCCTGAACGCCTACAGCCACACGGCCGTGAG
>JAGWXC010000278.1 GCA_018970045.1 Planctomycetota bacterium
TGATGTTGGGGCTGATGTTGGCGCTGAACCGTTGCCGACCTCGCAGGAGCTCCAAGCCGCCGCAGCCGTGCCGTACGGCGCCGAGGGTTCGAGCGCGTTCACCATCCTGATCGGCGGTGGATCCGATCTCGACGGAGCTGACTTTGCGCAGGGAATCGCTGAGTATTCGTGGTTCGTGGCCGAGGGCCTTGGGCTGGGCCTCTACGCGAGCGGCATCGGCGTGTGGCAGCCGATCGAGGATGCCGCAGGGGGCGGCGTGGGCATCGACATCCGTTGGCACTTCCTCCGCGAGGAGACGTGGTCCGTGTACGGCGAACTCGGCTGCGGCGTCCAGTTCACGACGAATGAGGTGCCCGCCAACACGAGCGACACGAACTTCGCCCCGTGGGCCGGACTCGGCGTGCGCCACGAGCTCGATGCGGGCACGTCGCTCATGCTCGGGGTGCAGTGGTTCCACCAGAGCAACGCCCGGACCGACGAGCAGAACCCCGGCCGGGACAGCATCGGCGCGTATGTGGGCCTGAGCTGGTCGCTCTGATCGCTCCCACCCCTGGGTCCGCAGAATCATGGCCCTGAGGGCCATGGACCGATGACCTTTTCGGGCCCTCGCGGGAACGAACCCGCGCTGAACCCAGTACGCCATGGGAGAACGCATGTCGACGGTACACTTCCACCGAGCTTCGTCCGAGGCTTCTCTCGTGAAGACCGACTCCTTGACCCAACCTGAACCCAAGGCGCCCGTGGCCGATGCCGGGCTCCGCCTCGTCGGGACGGCCGCCCTGAACAGCCTGCCGAGCGACCACGCCGGCATGCTGCTCCTGCGCCAGGCGTGCGCTGCCCAGGCGGCCTTGGTCGCCGAGGCCATGCGCCTGCAGGTCCGCCTGAAGCAGGATGGCCGCTGCGACCCGATTCAGGCCATCACCGGGGCCAGCAGCCTTGAGCGGGCCGCGGCCGAGCTGGCCGAGCTGGTCCGGGCGCTCGACGAGCGCCTGTCGGCCGAAGCCAGCCGGTAGCCTTCGGCCGTGACCACCGACACGACCGCCATCAAGGAAGGTGACGCGCTCGACGCGTCCGATCCAGCCCGACTCCTCGCCAGCCTCGACGCCATCCGCGACTTCCGCGGCGATGTGACGCTGGTCCTGCACGGCGGCACGACCGTGGAGGGCTTCGTGTTCGACGTGATCGTGGGCGACGAGCTTGGTTCGTGCGTGCTCCGACTTCTGGTCGCTGGCGATGCGACCCGTCGGAGCGTCGCCGGCCGCGAGATCGCCGCGATCCGGATCAGCGGGCGCGATGCGGCGGCGGGCAAGACCTGGGAAAACTGGGTGCGCCGCTACGCCGAGAAGCGCCTCGCCGGCGAGCGCGCGAGCATCGAGAGCGAAACGCTCGACTGAGCGGTTGGCCCGCGGAAGGCGTGCTCGTGCTGCGACGGCGGCATGGCATCGCCCAGCGCACGCCGGGGCAACGGTGCGCGTCGCTGCGCGGTCAGAAGTCGTCGTGGCGGCGGCGCAGCTTGAAGAGGTTGCGGTTCTCTTCCGGATCCCAGAGACACCAGCCCATCTCGCCGGCGATGCGCAGCATCACGGGCCACGAGATGGCCTCGTCGCTCACGCGCAGCACGGCAAAGTCGAGCACGCCGTCGCCCTCGGGCAGGCTGATTTCGATGCCGGGCCCGTAGAGCGTGCAACTTCCGGGGGCGTCGGGTGACGTGTTGAGCTGCGCCAGGCCCTGAAGCACCGCCGCACGCTCGCCGATCGGCATTCGTGGGATCTCGCCATCGGGATCGAGGTCCTCGATGTGTTCGGGGAGGCCGTAGATGTAGTACGAGCGCGGCACGCGTGCGTGATCCTAACGGAGCGTTTCGCACACCGCGTCGACGAGGCGCTCGAGCGGGACGGGCTTGTTGAAGTACGCGCTCGCACCGAGCGCGGTCGCGAACTCCCGGTGGCGTCGACCCTGGTTCGCCGTGACCATGACCACGGGAGGGCGCGTGGCCGCCGCGCCGAGCCGCTCAAGGATCGCCAGGCCCGACAGCTGCGGCAGCATCATGTCGAGGACCACGGCATCGATGCCGCCAGCCTGGAGCGCTGCCCACGCCTGCGCGCCGTCGCTGGCCCGGACCACGCTCGCGGCCTCGGCCTCGAGCGCCAGGACCATGCCCGCCAGGATGTCCGGGTCATCATCGACGGCGAGGATGGTCTTGCCCGCAAGGCGCTGCTGCATGGATTGGATCCTAGCGGTCTCGGCCGGCCGTGCTCGGC
>JAGWXC010000279.1 GCA_018970045.1 Planctomycetota bacterium
CCGTCGGTGGCATCGAGCGCGTTCACCGCCCGGAAATCCCCGTTGGGCTGCTCGTGGCTCGCCCACGCCCACACGAACCGAACCGGCACGCGCACACGCGGATCCTCGAGGCTGACCGCCTCGGCGCTGATCGAACTCAGCACGGCATTGCCGTTGGGTGCGCGCCCCACACGACCGCCGAAGCTCGGATCGGCAAGCGCTTCGAGCGCGAGCAGCCGCACGCCGGTCTCCGGAAACCTCAACGTGATCGTGTGTTCGTCGACATCCGGGTTCGCACCCGATGCGAGCACCGATCCATCGTCCTGCGTCGTCAGGGTCGCTCCACCCGCGCTGATCGCCCGCTCGACCACCGGCCGGGTCCACGCGATGCCTTCTTCAGAACGCCAACGCGCCAGAAAGGCATCCAAGAGCGCGCGATCCTCGTCGGCACCTGCATCGCGCACCGCAAGGGCTTCCGTGCGCTCGCTCGACAACTGTTCGAGCGTTGCAGCCAGCCGCGGATCCGCCACGGGGATCGCCGGCTCGAACGCACGGTTCGGATCCGGCAGCTGCGAGTAGAGCCCGGGCTCCTCGATGCTGTTGAAGAAGGCGAGCAACGAGTAGTAGTCCTCGGTCGTCACCGGATCGAATTTGTGGTCGTGGCACCGCGCGCAGCCCATCGTCAGGCCAAGGAACACGGACGCCGTCGTGTTGGTGCGGTCGACCCAGTACTCGACGAGATACTCCTCGGGGATCGCGCCGCCCTCGTCGGTCGTCACATGGTTTCGGTTGAAACCGCTTGCGATCACCTGATCCTGCGTGGCACCGGGGATCAGGTCGCCCGCGAGCTGCTCGATCACGAATCGGTCGTACGGCATGTTCGACCGGTATGCCTGAAGCACCCAGTCGCGCCACGGCCAGATCTGCCGACCGGCATCCATGTGAATGCCGCAGGTATCGGCGTAGCGCGCCAGATCGAGCCACGGCACCGCCATGCGCTCGGCGTAACGCGTGACGTACGGCTCTTCTTCAAGCAGCTTGGCCACGAGCCGCTCGTAGGCATCGGGGCGTTCATCGGCCAGGTGCGCAGCGAGCTCGCGATCGGACGGCGGCAGACCTGTCAGATCAAGGAACACGCGGCGCGCCAAGGTGGCACGATCAGCCTCGGGCCCGGGCACGATGCCCGCTCCCTGCCAGCGTTCCAGGATGAATCGATCGATCGGTGTGCGACCCCACGGCGTGGCCTGCGCTTCGCGGTCTGGGGCAGCGGATGGCGGGAGGAACGACCAGTGCGCCTCGTAGGGCGCGCCCGACTCGATCCAGCGTGCGAGCAGGGCACGTTCATCCTCGGTCAGCGGGCGCTTGCCACTGTCGGGCGGCGGCATCACGACATCCGGATCAGTCTCATGGATGCGGGCCAGCAGCATGCTGCGCTCCGGCGCTCCGGGCACGATCGCGGCACCATCGGGCCGAGCGGCCGTGGCGGCCTCGAATGAGTCCAACCTCAGCCCAGCCTGCTGCTTCGCTCGGTCAGGGCCGTGGCACTGGAAGCAACGGTCACTGAGGATCGGCCGAATGTCCCGGCCGTAGCGGATCTCGCCGGCAAGCACCGCCGGTCGCGGGCGCAGCGGCCCGGGCCTCGCTCCCACCCCGCCGATGGACCCCAGCCAGGTGCCGACGACGGCGAGCATCAATGCACCCAGCAGCAACCGTGGGAAGAGGGCCATCCAACTCATCCTAGTCCCGAAACACGCACCGCCAAGCGAGACGGGACGATTGCCGATTTGCACCCCGGCCGCGTGAATCGGATGGTCTTCCCATGGACGTGCAGTGCCCGCAGGAAGGTGCAAGCCGCTCGGCAGTGCATCCCGGAACCCTGATCAGTCAGACGTTGGCGCTTCTGGCCAGGTCAACCCCGCTCAACACATGGTTCGTCGCCCGCTCGAGAAGCGATGAGCACATCGTGCTCCATGTTTCGCCTGAGGCGGACCTCGCCCTGGCACCCGGTCAGGTCTATGCAGCCACGGCGACCCCATGCGCAACGGTCGTGAAGACTGGCCGCACGCTCTGCAGCGATGCGATGGGTGCATGCACCGCTTCCAGCCACGACCTGCTGCGCGAGAGCGGCGCGGGCCTCTACCTGGGTACGCCGATCGTCTGGTCCCCCGAAGCCGGCACGTCGGAGTGCTTCGGCACGCTCGGGGGCCTTGGCGGCCACGGATCCAGCAGCGATCTCACCCCCCACCTGCCGCTCGTCCTCCACGCAGCTTCC
>JAGWXC010000280.1 GCA_018970045.1 Planctomycetota bacterium
TGAGCTCCCTCCAAGGCGCTCAACGCGGCAAGCGCCTGCTCCGGAAACCCACGCGCACACGCGACCCGGACCGTGGCTTCGGCGACCACGGCTCGCTCCGCAACATCGAGTGCATCGTCCGGTCGCGCCGCCGCAATCTCCTCAAGCAGCGCGCCGGCGCGCGCGACCGTCGCGGGCGAGCGGAACCACGGAAGCATGGCGGTCACGAGCTGGCGCAGGATCACGGGGTCGATGCGCCCATCCGGCCACGCCGCGCTGGGAGCCGGTGCAGCGCGCATGACGAGTTCAGCCAAGCGGATCCGATCGGCAGGAGTCGCCATCCGCATGCGTTCATAGGCTGCGGTGCAGAGCGCCTCCTGCGCCCGGCGCCAGGACGGATCGGATGCATCCACGGCCTCGAGGGCGAGCAGCACGGCCTCGTCATGGATCCCGTGCGTTGCGGCGAGGATCGCCGCACGCGTGGTCCACTCGCCAGCCGGTGGGCCAGACACGAACGCAAGCACCTCTTCGCGCAAGGCGGGTTCCTTGGCGGCCGCGAGCGCCTGCAGGCGAAGCCACTGCACGGCCGGCGCGGGTTCGCGCATCTGCGCGAGGCACTCGCCAACGATCGCCGCCGCACGCGAGGCATCGCCGGCCCGAAGGAGCAGTCGGGCGGCCTCGAGCTTCAGCGTGCTCGCGGCTGCGCCCTTGGTGCTCGCTGCAACACCGAGCGCGCCCTCTGCCGCGCTGCGCAGCGCATCGGGCGTGGCCGATCGATCGCTCGCTGCCGTGGCCAGCGCACCGAGTGCCTGCACGACGCCACTCGCCCCCGATGGAGGCAACGCCTGCGCGACCCACGAGACCAAGTCGCCTCGACCCGAAGCGAGCAGCATGGGAAGCGCCGCTTCGACCACGCGAAGCGCTTCCGGATCGGTCGCACCGAGCCGCGCGGCACGTCGTGCCACGCGCGCCAGCGCAGGCTCAAAACCCTGAGGGACCTGGCCAGCGCCCGTGAGCAGCACGCGGGCACGGGTCCAGTCGCGCGCATCGAGGCAGACCTGAAGACGCCACTCCATCGCAGCGGAGCGAACGGCCGGGGCGGTCACTGGATCGTCGCAGAGCTCGAGCCAGCGCATGGCATCGCTCGCACCGCCGCGTGGCAGCAGAGCACGCGCCTGCGCCATACCCACGATCGCCCACGCAAAGACCTCATTCGACCGCAGGTCGACGCTGACCTCCTCGGGTTTCGGCGTGCGACCATCGATCTCGAGCACCTCGGCCAACGGGCGGATGGCCGACTCGGCCAGGTCCTCGACGCCACGACCTTCACCCTGCGCGCGCAGCCACGCTCCCTGCAGCCTTGACCACGCCAGGCGTGAGCGCAGCAGTTGCTCGAAGCCCGCCGGCGTGCGGGAACCGAGATCCTCGATCATGGCGTCGGTCAGCGACTCGGCCCTGCTCGCCCAGCCAATGGCCGTGGCCACGTCGGTCGCGGGAACCTCGTCGCCTGCACGAAGCCGACCGATCACCTGGCTGCTCGCCTCCAGCAGCCGCGCGACGCAGGCCATGCCAGGGGCATCCACGTGCACGGTGGCGAATTGGTCGAGGATGCGCTCCAAGCGCTGCGCCAGCGCCTCGGCGAGCTCAGGATCGGCTGCCTCGGCCATGGGCTCGATCACTCGCACGAGATCACGCGCCACCGCCTCGCGCGCCTCGGGCGTGGTGGCTTGGTCGAACCGGCGTTCAGCAACGTGCCATGACAGCCGATCGAGTCGGAGTGAACCCGACAGGCGCTCGAGTGCAGCGGCATCGGCGTCCAGGCGTTCCTGATCGGCATGCGCAGCTGGCGCGATCATCGCCAGCGAGACGATGAGCAACGCACCCCAGGATCGTGCCACACCGGCGACCCGAAGCACGGCCGCGCCACCTGGCGTACCGATGACGTCACCGCGCGGGCGCATACGCCACCTCTCCGAATCCTGCATCGCTCGCGGCTTGCATCGCTGCCGCCACCATCGCCACGGACGCGCTGTCGTGGCCGCGCACGAGCAAGCCGGCCTCCTTCGGGAGACGCTCGAGGATCGCCCGCAGCTCATCGCGGCTGGCGACCGCATTGCTGCCCACGGTGAAGGCCGCGGCCGTGCCGCCGCGGACCTCGATCACCTGCGGGCGCAACTCGCTGGCCGTCGAGGCGGCACGCGCGGCGAGCGCTGCGGCGAGCTGTTCCTCGCGCCGTTCGACGCCGGTCGTGAAGATGAAGTACGCCAA
>JAGWXC010000044.1 GCA_018970045.1 Planctomycetota bacterium
AGCGACCACGCATGTCCAGAGCGAATGCTCGTGCATTGAAGGAAGGGTCTGCCAAGGGCGTTGCCCGCGGCAGCGGTGTGCCACCCAAGCGCAGCGGTCGGACCGCCACCAGCGCGCTACGGCTGAGATCCGCCAAGGAACTCGCCAGTCATGACACCGAGGATCTGGTCGAACTGACCGAGCAGGTGGTCGAGGCGCCCGTCCAGCCGTCGCCGATCGACGCGACGTGGCAGGCCTTCAAGGTGCTCCAAGCCAGTGGCGATAACCCGGTAGAGCTCGAGCGTCTGCGCAATGTGCTCATCGAGAACTACCTCCACATCGTCAAGTTCAACGCCGAGCGGCTTCGCATGAAGCTGCCGAGCGAGGTCGATGTGGACGACCTGAACTCCGCCGGCCTGTTCGGGCTGATGGACGCCATCAAGAGCTTCGAGCCCAGCCGCGGCGTGAAGTTCGAGACCTTCTGCGCCCAGCGCGTGAAGGGCGCGATCTACGACGAGCTGCGCAGCATGGACTGGGTTCCGCGCCTGGTCCGCAGCCGCACGGCGAAGGTCGAGCGTATCCGCAAGGACCTGCAGGGGCGACTCGGGCGCAAGCCCACCGACGAGGAAGTGCTTGCGGAGAGCGGCCTCTCGCGCGAGGACTTCGACAAGGTCGTCAAGGACTCGCGCCCCGTCGGCACCGTCAGCCTGAACCGCAAGTGGTTCGAGACCGACTCAAGCCGCGACGTCCGCGAGATCGACGTGATCGAGGACAACCGCCAGGCCGACCCGCTCCAGTCGGTGGGCAAGGCTGACCTCAAGCTGCTCCTGACCAAGGGGCTGTCGCGAGCCGAGCGCTTGATCGTGGTGCTCTACTACTACGAAGAGATGACGATGAAGGAAATAGGCATGACGCTCGACCTCTCCGAGAGCCGCGTCAGCCAGATGCATTCGAGCATCCTGGCGCGCATGAAGGCGCAGATGCAGCACCGCATGAAGGAACTCTGACGGACCATCCCGGCGGGTCCGGCACGGCCGGGCCCGACCGGGTCACGATCGCCGGCCGGCCTGATCCACCGACCGACAGCCACCGTTCCCGCCGCCTCCCGAGCTCCACGGGAGGCGGCTGTGTTTTTGATGCGGCGATTCGGTTTGACTGGCTCGATGTGAGTTGGGATCATCGAGCCGTGATTCCGGATGAGAGCGATGGCACCGCACCGGGTGTGGACATCGGCGAGACCCTTGCCGAGGATGTCGCGCCGTCCAGCCCGATGACCGACACGATGGTCGCTGATGCCATGGGTGGACCCGGTGCCACTCGTTCCCGGCGAAGCAAGCCGGAACCCATGAGGGCCTTCGGCGCGTCCAGCGCGCGGCGCGACGTCGTGTTGCTGCTTGGTGGGGCCGGAGCCGGCAAGACGGTCTTTACGGCAACGCTGTACGAGCAACTCTGGTCGGGGGCGCAGGTTGTTCGAGGGCGCGTGGCTCAGGCTGCGGCGGACGGTTCACCCGATCGCGCCACGCGAACCATCAGGGGCAAGGCGCGGCACATCAGCACGCACCACGAGCTGATGAGGATTGCCGGTGACTTGGCCGCCGGCAAGTGGCCGGCGGGCAGCGTCGGCATATCGCACGTCGAAATCGAGGTCACCCTGGATGGCTCGACGGAACTCATCTCGATCGTGGACTATCCGGGAGCTGAACTCGACCGTGCCATCAACTGGCAGGGCAGCGATCCTCTGTCGACGGAGTTGATCTGGCTCGCCGAGAACGCTGCTGCCTTGATCGTGTTCATCGATCCGGACTGCCTTGCCGCGGGTGGTGCGCAGTGGGACCAGGACCGTGCGGCGATCACCCATGCGATCCGGTTGGCTCGTCGTGGCGTTGGGCGCGAGCAGACGCCGGTGGCGATCGTCGTACCCAAGGCCGACCGTCACAAGGAGTCGGTGACGTCGAGCGGCAGTGCAAAGGGTCTGCTCGCCGTGAGGGATCCGGTCCTCGCGGACCTTGTGCAGCCTGCGGCGTACTGGCCCACCTCGTGCATCAGCGCCGTGGCCACGGTCGGTGGCTGGATGAAGCCCAAGCGCAAGCGGCCTCCGCTCAACGTCATCGAGCCGCTCCTCTATTGCCTGGCCACCCTCGAGCGGCAGCGTGAGTTCCGCAAGCGCATGGGAGCGGTCGAGTCGTCCCTGCGGGACATCGAGCCATTCCTCGAGGCGGCCCGTCAACAGGCCTTGCTCGAAGCCCAGGCGATGGAGCGTCGATTGCCCCAGTTCATTCGAGCGTGCGTGATGCTGGTGGCGGCGCTGCTGCTCCTCGTGCTTTCACTGACCGTCTTGAGGCCCTGACGATGAGCGCATCGAACTCGCCGCAGCAGGTTCCCATCCGCGATCGGGATGACGCGGACGTCCGGAACTGGATGCTCCCCCTGGAGCGACAGGAGTTCAGGGTGCCGGACCCGTCGCGCATCAGCCTGCCCGAAGACACGGTGCAGTGGTCCGGGCGCCTGTTCCTGCTGACTCGATGGTTCCGACGCGTCGCGTTCTGGCTCACGTGTCTTGCGGTCGGCGTCGTGCTCGTCAGTTGGGCGGCGTGGTTCGTCTCCTAGACCCCGCTCGTTCACGGTCGGAAGGTCACACGAGTATGCTCCGGCCCGCGCCCGACGGGCGCGGAAGGGGCGCCGCGCGATGGGCTCGAAGCCACATCCCGAAGGTCACGACCGGGGCGATGACACGTTGATGGCGCATGAGCTCGATGCGGCCTTCGATGGTCTTGCCGACGATGGAATGGCAGCGCCGGGTGTGGCGCCGATGAGCGTCCCGGAGCTGTCCGGCGACTTCCTCGAGCCCGGTGGGGTGCGAGACCGCATCGTGGTGCTCGGCCGCCGTGGTTCGGGCAAGACCGTGTTCATCACGCGCCTGTACGAAGCGCTCTGGCAGGGCTGCCAGCTCGTCAACGGTCGCTTCGTGCCCGAACGTCCAGCCCAGGCGGGCGATGCCGTGCGCACGCTCAGCGCGCGCGCGCGCGAGGGGCGGCTGCACACCGAACTTCGACGCATGGCGATGGACCTTGATGCGGGGAAGTGGCCCGTGTCGACGCAGAGCAGCACGCTGATCGAGATTGACATCACGCTCGACGGCCGGACCAAGCTCCTGTCGGCGATGGACTACCCCGGTGAAGTCTTCCGCACGGCCTTTGCGCTCGGTGCTCAGGATCCCGCGAGCAACGAACTGCGCGATGCCGTCGATCGCGCGGCAGCCTTGATCCTGCTCGTGGATCCGTCGGTCGCGTTGAAGCCCGGCATCGAGCGCGAGGAGGACGCCTTCGGGCTGGTGGCGGCGGTGGAACGGCTGCGATCGATGCCCAGCGGCGACGACGTGCCGGTGGTCGTCGTGCTCACCAAGTGCGATGTGCATGTTCCGCTCCTGAGCGCCCAGGGCGGCCCGCGCGCGCTCGCGGAGCGCTTGTATCCCCAGATTTTCCGCGAGCTCGGCGGCAAGCGAACCATGGCGTTCGCGAGCAGTGCCACGAGCGTGGTGCGTTCACCGCGCGGCGCCGTGATTCCGCGCAAGCGTCGAGCGCCGCGGGATGTGATCGAACCGCTGGTCTTCTGCCTCGACTGGCTCGAGCGGGTCGACGAGCAGGAGTCGCTCGAGCGCTCGCAGCTCGAGGCGAGCCTTCGCCGGGATGCCCAGCTGCGCGAGGAACAGGCCGAGGATGAACGCGAGGAGCGCGAGGCGCGCGTGGGCCTGGTCACGTTCTGGATCGGGGTCAGTGCGTTGCTGGTGGGTGCGGCCGTGATCACGCTGTGGTGGATGGGCAAGCTCTGACATGCCGCGCGCCGACGTCCATGTCCTGGGTTCGAAGGCTGGCTACACCACGCTGTCGGCCTCGCGAGGCGTGACGTCGCGGGAGCGCCAGGCGCTCGAGGAACTTGGGTTCGGCGGCGTCGCACGCGAGGAGGACATGGACTCGTTGCGTCACGAGCCCTGCATGATGGGCCGACAGTTGCCCACAGGTCGATGGGCGATCTCTCGGTTGCTTCCGGGCGGCCGCGATGACTTCGGTCGCGCGACCGTCGAAGTCGTCACGATCATCCTGACGCCGAGCGACTGGGCGAAGGGGCTTCCCGATCTTGCGCGGCTTGCGTCGGATCACGCAGCGTGGGCGTCGATCAGGGCGCAGTCGGAACGCGGTGTGGAGCTGCCGGCCACCATGATCGAGCAGCGCGGGATGCAGCGGCCCGTGGCGTGCGCGCTCGATGCGCTTGAACGGGCCCGCGAGGCCCATGCTCTGGCGTGGATCGCCGGCCAGCCTGCGCTCGTTGTGGCGCTGCTGCATGCGCTCACGCCCGCCGATGCCATGGCCGTGGGGTGGGGCATCGGGCTCTTCACGGTCTCGCCCATCGTGGAGCTGTGCTCCATGCGCGAAGGGAGCGTGCCGCCGTCGGGCCGGGCGCTGGTGGCCATCCAACCATCGTCGGCGGGGGCTCGTACTGCACTCGGTGCGCGGGCCTTGTCCGCGGTCACGACGGGGGAGCGCATCGGACGGCTGGCCTCGCTCAGGGAACTGCACCTCGAGCCATCCGGGGTCTCGAGGCCGAACGAACGCGCTTCGACGCGTGCGTTGCCTGCGGTCGATGCAGCGCCGGCTCCGGCGCGCGAGAGCCCCTGGACCGATCGGCGATTGATGTGGGCGGGTGCAGCGGCCATTGGACTGTCGATGGTGCTGCTCGTCGTGGCCCTCGTGCTGCGAGCACGTGCGGGTTCAGCGAACGCGGTGCCGTCCGGCGGTGCAACGGGTGCTGCGTCGTTGGCGACCGTGCTCGACACCGATGGTGATGGGATCGACGATGCGATGGATCCCGATGACGACAACGACGGGATGCCGGATCGGCTTGAACTGGCCCAAGGCACGGATCCGCTGGTGCCGAATGCACCGACGGCGACCACGCCTGCCCCGGCGCCGACAGGCGTTGGGCTGAGTGCGCCAGCGATCAAGCGGCCGGTGGTGCCTGTGGCTCCGGCAACGGGCCCGCAGCCTGCTCAGCCGGCGGCGAGCGATCCTGCGACATCGCAGCCTGCAGCGGCACGCGAGGCTTCGAAGCCATCGTCTGCCGCTTCGAGCGCACCGACCGATGCGGCCGCCACGAAGCCAGCGGATGCCTCGGCCCAGCCCGCCGGAAAGCTCGGCGATGCAGACGGAGATGGGCTGCCCGACACGCTGGAGCGGATCAACGGCACCGATCCACAACGCAGCGATTCCGACGGCGATGGTGTTGGCGATTCGACCGATGCGTTCCCGCTGGATCCGGCGCGATCGGTCGATACCGACGGCGATGGCATCGATGATGCTTCGGATCCTGACGACGACGACGATGGACTGGTCGACGCGGCTGAAGCCATCAAGGGTTCCGATCCGTTGAAGGCTGACACGGATGGCGACGGGATGGATGATCTTCGTGACGCGTACCCGAGCGATCGCGCCAAACGGCTTGAAGACACCGACGGGGACGGCATGACCAACGGATCGCCGAGCGAGAACGACCTCGATGGTGATGGCGTGGAGAACAGCAAGGACACCGACCGGGATGGCGATGGCGTGAAGGATGCAGACGAAGCCGTCATCCCGAGCGAGGAGCGCGACCAGGGGCGACTTCCTTGCACCGACACGACCGACTGCGATGGGGATGGCGTCGGGGATCTGCAGGATCGTTGCCCGCTCGACCCGACCGAATGGGCCGACGCCGACGTCGATGGCTTCGGTGATCAAGCCAAGGATCCGTCGCCGGACGACGGGTCGCGCCCGGACTGCGTGGGCTATGTTCGGCGCGTCGCGCATGCGCTCGATTCGTGGCGGCTCGACGAGGGGCCCGAGGCGCTCGGCGAGCTCGGTCGTCGGGAGCCACAGTCCACGCAGGCCGCGGCCACGGCGACGGCGCGCTTGGTTCGTGCGTTGTCTGTGTTGGTGCAGCGGTCTCCCTCATATCCGTTCCTCATCGGGTTCTCTGCGTCGAACGAGTCGCCCGCCGCGGCGCTCAAGCGGTTCGAGGCAGGTCTGTCGAGCGCGGATGATGCGACGCTCGAAGCCATCGAGCGCGACCTGCTCCGTGCGCTCTGCTCGCTCGGTTCGCTCTGGCGCGATGCGCGCGCCGCAGCCAAGAGCGACCTCGAGTTCACCGACGCGCTCCTCGCCGGAGTCCGTGGGAACGTGGCGCTCGATGATCAGCACGCCTCGGCCATGCGGGAGTGCATCCGTCACCTCAGAATGATCGACTGCGATGCGCTCTTGAGGGGCAAGGATGACCCCAATCGTCGCCTGCTCAGGCAAGAGCTTGATCGAGTGCGCGATGAACTCGATCGGCGCGTTCGGAAGAAGCGCGAGGCATCCCAGTGAAGTCGATCCGATGCGACGCGTGCGGGCGCTCGTGGCTCATCGCCCGCACGGATGCTGCGCCTGATCGATGCCCGGGCGATGGTTGCGGTGCATCGCTCGGATCTGCAGATGGTCGACGCGCGAAACCAGTGGATCCCTGGGCACTCCCGCGCGAACGCCGCCGCCGAGTGCGGGCACCCATGATCGCCGATGGACCGACTCCGCCGCGGCGCGGCAGGAGTTGGGTCGGTCTGGCGCGCGGCAGCGGCATCGCGTTCGGCGTGATCGCCTTGGCGCTGCTTTCGGTCGCGATCGTCGGCATCGTGCTGCGCGAACTGCCCACGTCGGGCGACGCTGCCCACCCGGGCATCACGATCGAAGCGGTTGACGCCGGTGTGCAGCATGAACGGGTCGATGGTGTCGTGGCCCGGATCGATGGCAAGGTGTTCGCGATCACCACGCTCTCGAAGGTCCGCGCGCTGCGCACGGCGGGCGCGACCCGCGTGCAGTTCGTTCCCGCCAGGGCCTCGGAGGCGTTGGAGCGTGGTCCGCCGATCGAGCGCGCCATGGATGATTGCGTGGTCCGTGCCGACTGCATCGAGCAATGGATCGATGGGTCGCCGGCGGGCAAGGGTGAGGAGGCGTGGGGCGCCGTCGGCCGGGGGAGCGTGATCGACCTCGCGTGGTGGCCGCTGCCGTCGGAGGAGGGCCTGTCGGTCGTGGAGCTTGGCACCGCGCCTGCTGATGGCGCCGAACTCACCGCCACATCAAGTTCGGGTGCCGTGGTCGCTGCTCGATGCCGCGCGCTCGCGCCGCAGCCTGCTGCGATGGCGCTGCAGACCACTGCGGGTTCGCCGATCGTCGATCCCGGAACGCCGTGGATCGATGCCGATGGAGCGCTTGCCGCCGTGACGGTCGAGTCGCCAAGCATCGAGGAGCGAACCCGGCGCGGCGTGGCCTCGCCTGCCACGTGGTCGGATCTGCATGCCATTCCCGTCGAGAGCCTGCGACGCCTCGTGGACCCGATGTCGACGTCGACCAAGCCGTTGGCGCGCGTGCTCGAGGCCGCGCAGGCGCGGGCGTCGCAGCCCGCTGCGCCAGAGCGGGCGGCGCGACTGCAGTGGTTGATCGCGGCGAGTGCTGCCGAAGGTTTCGCGGCGCTTGCTTCGTCGAGCGACCGCGTGGCGACCCTGCCCGCTGCCGCGACGACCGTCGAGCTCCTGCCGCGACCGGTCGATGGCGAAGCGCGCGTCATCGTGTGGGCGGAGTTGAGCGACCTGGTCGAACTCGATGTGGTGTCAACCGATCCCGCGATCCGATTGGTCGCCGTCCCCGGCGTGAAGGGGCGCATGCTCGAGGTGCGTGACGGGGGAGGACAACCCGCAGTCTTGCCAGCGGGTCGGCCGGTCTCGATCTCGATCAAGATGTCCCTCATGGGCAAGCCCGCGGGCGGTGCGGTCCGAGCCATGCTGCTCGGTCGCGATGCCGATGCGGCGGCGATGCAGCGACGCATTCCGGGAGGCACGCCGCCGGTACCGGTCGCGCCCCCGAGTCCGGGGACTCCAGCGCCGCCGGCTGCGACCTCGCCCGCGCCGACCGTTCCGAGTGCGCCTCCGACGGCTCCAGCGTCCACCGCGCCAGCACCGCCACCTGCGCCACCTGCGCCGGGGCCGCAGCCCACGCAACCTCCGACACCGACGCCACCCGCGCAGCCCGCCAACCCAGGAAGCACGCCATGACCTCGAAGCCCCGACGCACGCTGCGCCCGAACACGACGTGCCCGCAGTGCTGGTCGTCGTTCCCGTCCGCCGACGTGCGGTTCATCGCCGAGAGCCCCACGCTCGTCGGCGACCCCATCGTGGGATCGGATGAACCGTTGCGATTCCTCCCCACGCGCTTTGACCGACAAGGGCGCGCGATCGATCCCGGTGGTGCCGTCTGCATGCGCATGGCGTGTCCGGTGTGCCACCTCGAGGTTCCACCCGCGCTCCTCGAAGTTGGCCAGACGGTCGTGTCGGTCGTTGGCGCGCCGTCGAGCGGGAAGTCCGTGCTGCTCGCCGCCGCCACGTTCACGATGCGATCCGGTCTCGTCGTGCCCGGCCTCGACTTCGCGGACATCGATCCCTCGCTCAACGATCTCACGATCGACCTCGAAGGCACGCTCTTCAAGAGCGCGACGCCCGATGTACCCACCATGATCGCGAAGACGGAAACCTCGGGGCGGCTCTACCGTTCGTACCGCCGGGGCGACCTGCGGATCACGGCACCCAAGCCGCAGCTCTTCGGCCTCGCACGCGGCGAAACGCGGTCCGTGCTGGCGCTCTATGACAATGCCGGCGAGCACTTCCTGCCCGGCGCCGTTCCGCCGTTCGAGCAGGCGACCCGGCATCTTGGCGTGTCCTCGGCGATCGTGCTCGTGATCGATCCAACGCAGGATCCTCGCGTGCATGGGCCGCTCGGCGGGCGCGATCACGTGGCGGCGCTCGGAGGCAGCAGCAGCGCACCAGGCCGAGCGGATCTCGTGCTGCTGGAACTGGTCCATCGCGTTCGTCGCCAGCGCGGTCTGTCGGCGAGCGAGCCGCTGCCCTTGCGGGTGGTGGTCGCGCTCTCCAAGCATGACCTCTGGTCGCCGCTTGCACCGGAGATTGAGGATGTCCTCCGAGGTGGATCGACCGCGCATCCCATGCGAGCGCCGGATGGAGCAACCCTGTCGCGCGTGCACGCCGGCGGCGTGGCGTTCTTGGAGCGCCACCTTCCCGAGGTGCTCGGTGCCGTTCGTTCGGTCGAGCCCGGGTTCAAGGTCGTGCCGTTCAGCGGGCTCGGCCGCGCTCCGCAGCGAGACGTCGCGTCGGGCGGCATGAGCATCGTGCCGTCCCAAGTGCGCCCGACCTGGGCCGCGGTGCCGTTTGTCGTTGCGCTCGCCGAGGCGCTGCCTGAAGCGCTCCCGGAATACCGATTCAACGCCCGCGCATGAGTTTCGAACTGATCCATACCTCCGTGCTGCGTGATCTCGACGGGCAGTCGGGGTTCGGGGTCGCCGCCATGACGCACGATCTGCCGCGATCCTTGCGGGATGCGCTGGTGGGTTGGAGCGATGGATCGGAACTCGACGCGGTCACCGATCGTGCCATGTCCTACGCCGTCTTCCACGTGGGTGGATCGACCTGGCCTGTCCTCACGTGCGTCACGCGCTGCGGCGCTGATTGGTCGGGCCGCGCCAATCGTGTGGCGCACCATCTGGTGCTCGAGCCGGGCGATCGATGCATCGACGGCCCGATCGCGCTCGCTCGGGCCTTCCCTTTCGCGAGCGATGTGCCGGACGTTGGCGTGCGCAGCGCGCCGGTGCTTCCGAAGCCGCTGCCCTTGGGCGACGCGCCGCAGGGCATCGACCCTGCGTGGTTCGATCTGCTCGCGGATCGCGTGCGTGCGCCGGATGCCTCCACGGTCGCGGTTCGATTGCCACCTGGCGTCGATCCCGTGGTGCTGCTGGCTGCGGTCACGGCCAAGCTCGAGCCGAGGCGACGCTGGGCTGTGCAGTGGTCGACCGCAGCGTCCTTCCATGCCGGGCGTGGGTTGCCCTCCATCGTGATCGCCCCAGCGCATGACGCGCAAGCGCTCGATCTCTCGCAGCGGGCGCCGCGTCCACGGGCTGCGGCCTTGGCACATCAGTCGGTTGAGGTGGGCACGGCTGCGCGGCCTCGATCAGGGGAGCAGCTCGCGGAGCCTGCACCGTCCGCGCTGTCCCGTGAAGCCTCGACCTCCACGCCGCTCACGAGCCACACCCGACAGACCGAGCGCGCGTCGCCCGAGCCCGTGGCTTCGGTGTCGGTCAAGCCGTGGCTTCCCGTCGTGCTCTTCGTCGTCGCAGGCTTGATCATGCTCGCGGCGCTTGGGGTCTTGCTATGGTGACCATGTCCACTCGAACGGGGATCAACACATGAGCCTGACACCGACCATCAGGGAAGTCCAGCAGGCGCTCGATGCCTTGCCAGCGCATGATGGCGACGACTTGCAGCGCATGCAGGTCGCCGCCACGGTCCGCAGCTTCGCGGTGGCCCTGCGCCAATCGATCGGTCGGGCCCTCGAGTTCGCCGACGAGGGACTCCTGAGCGAGGCGCACGGCGTCATCGCCGACTTTCCTGAATTGCTGAAGCAATCGATCGCCTGGAACGGCGTGCTTGGCCGTCAGGATGGCGTGGGTTCGTTCGCGCGCGCCTCATGCGATGGGGTGCGTGCCGGCACGGAGGCAGAGCACGATCGCATCGAGCAGGTCATGCTGGCGTACGGCGAGCGAGAACCGATGCTGCGCGGCCACCGTCGCGCCTGCATGGAGGGCGAAGGGCCGGCAGCCATGCGCAAGCGCCTGAGCGCCCTCATGGCGGCCGAGGGCGGTTCGGGTGCGTGGGCATCGCAGCTGGCCATCGTCGAACGCGAGTGGATCGATGATGTCCGTCGGCGCATGCAGTCCGCGATCGACGACGCGGAGTTGATTGCCTTTGCTGACGAGGTCCGTCGCGGCGGATGGGCGGCACGGGTCGATCCGGAGTTCGCCAAGGTGGTTGAGTCCCGAGCGCAGCCGTTGCGCGCCAAGGTCGCCCAGGCTCGGTTCGCCGCGTTGGCGGGTGAACTCCGCGCGGCGCAGGCGGCCAGCGACCTTGCAGAGGTGGATCGACTCGAGCGCGGCTGGGCCGAACTGCAGCGTTCGTCCGGCGTCATGCCGGCCGACGACGTTGCCGCATCCGTCGCGCCGGTCTTTGCCTGGTCGGCCGAGACCACGGCCCGCCGTGAGCGTGAAGCGCTCCATGCGCGTGCGCTCGAAGAGCTGGACCTGCTGCTGCTGGACCAAGCCAACGCCCAGTCGGTCCTCACGGCATTGGCGCGCATCCGCGACTCGGCGATGCCGATCCCTGAGGGCCTTGAACTGCGTGCCATGCGCTTCATCCAACTGCACGAGGAGCGCGAGGCACGCCGCCATCGCCTGCAGATGGTCGGTGGCGTTGCTGCCATGCTCGTCCTAGGCGGTGTGTTGACGGTGGCGGTGGTGACCTACCAGAGGAGCACCGAACGCAAGGCTGCACTCGATGCCGTCATCGCCGCGATCGATGCCAAGGATGGCGAGCGTGCCGTCGCCCTCGCGCAGGCGATCGAGAAGGCACATGCGGGCGATCTGAATGCCGCCGAACGTGGCGCCTTGGATGCCGCGGTTGCGCTCCGCGATCGATTGGTGGCGCTCGAGCAGCGCACGGATCGCGAACTTGCTGCCACGGATGAGGCGCTCGCGGCACAAGCCCCGTTGCCGCGCGTGGCGCTGCTCGAGACGTCGCTCCGTGGACTCCTGGCTGAGGATGGCCTGTCTGATGCCTCGAAGGCCAGGATCGAGCTCGCGCTTGGTCGCTGCACGGCGCGTCGCGATGAGATCTCCGCCGGCCACGATGCCATCGCCCGCTCGGCGATGGCCGATGCCGACCAGGTGCTTCGGGCCTGGCCGCCGCCAGAGCAGTGGTCGGCGCGTGAACGGGTCGATGCCGATCGATGGCAGCGCTACAAGGTTGCGCTTGAGAAGCTCGGCCCCGCACTTGCAGCGGCGAAGACGCAGGTCAGTGAGACCGAGCGGGCGAGCAAGCGGCTCGAACCCGATCTCGCGGCCGTCAAGGAACGCCTCGACGAGGCCACCGAGCGGATGGCGGCGCTCGATGCCGCGCTCCGGCAGATCGCACCGACCGAGGTGGCGCGCGAGATCACCGGCGAGCAGCAATTCATCGATCGCATCAAGTCCATGCTCAAGGGACAGACGGGCGTGGTGCTGGGCGACCTTGGGCTTCGGACGGCGTTCGAGGAGACCGACCAGACCGATGATGCGATGCTCGCCCTCGCTGAATGGCGCGAGACGCTCCGGCCGAGCCTGCTCGCGCACCTCGGCCCTGAGTTCGAGGTGGCCGACGATCCTGCGGTCGCCCAGAAGGCCCTGATCGAGATCGAGGCCCACCTGCGCAAGTACCCCGAGTCGCCGCTCCGCATCGGGCTCGAAGCGCTGCGCGATCGGCAGGATCCTGCGAAGCGACAGCTCGTCACGACGGTCGATGACGTGGTGGCCGCCCTCGAGCGCGATGGCTACGCGGGCCTGGAGGTCATCAACCTTCGCCAGCAGGGCCGCTTCTTCTACCGTCGCGCCTCGATCGATGGCGGGCCCACGAAGGGAGCGCTCGAAGTCGCCGCGGATCTCATCGAGGCCCCGGACAAGCTGGGGACAGCCAGCTCGATCAAGGCTGACCAGGTTCGTGGCCAGGCCGTGCCATCACCAGTTTCCGTGGTCTGGGCGGACGGGATCTCGCGACTTCGCGGCGCGCGTGTCTCCGCGGTCGTGCCGGTGATCTCCCGCATGCTGATCGAGCTGGCTGAGCTCAAGCCGAACGCGCCAGGGCAGGATGCACTGATGCAGCTTGCCGTCCTCGTCAACCTCACCGAGATCGCCATCGATGGCCTTGGCCAGCCCGTGGATGCCGATCGATCGCGAGAGCTGGGTGGTTGGATCGAAGCCATCCGCAAGCAGAATCCGGGGCTGCTCAGCCTCGACTGGGTCAAGGTGGCCCATGCCCCCGAGCAGACCACGCCACAGCAGCGTCGCGAGGCTGCCGAACTCGTGGGCAAGTTCCCGCTCAAGCGTGGCATGACGCTCCAGTCGAGCTCGCAGCGGCTTGACGGACTGGGCACCTACGCGCCCATCGGGGTCATGATGGCGGCGGAAGGCAATCGTGGCACGCGTCGCGTGGTGCTCTGGCGTCCTGCGCAGGACGTCCTGGCCATCTCGCAGTCGCTCGGACGAAGCACGCTCGTGCCGGTCCGCGTCACCAACGGCACCGCCAGCGATGCGGGCCTTGCGCTCGGGCGCGGTCCCATCCTCCTCTATCGCGACGAAGCACAACAGGGCAAGCCATGACGACCGCCGATCCGAACCACCGTGCCGCGCGCCGGCTCGATGCCGCCGCTGCGGCGTACCGATTCAAGGCCCTCGATCCCGAGGCCCGTTGGGGGTTCAAGGCCGGATCGGGCACCACGCCGAGCCAACTGGCGTGCCTCATCGCGACCGTCGCCGTGGCAGGCGGCGCGTATCTGATCGTCGGCGTGCTCCGCGGCACGAGTTGGGGCGCGTTCCTCTGGCACGAGATGACCGCCTATCAGTACATCCCGATCCCGGTGATCGTGTTCACGGTCTGGTGCCTCGCGTTCCTCGTGCTGAAGTCACTCAAGATCAAGGCTCAGCGGGCCGTGCTGGCCGCGCCGGTGCTTCCGACGGCCAACACGTTCACGCTCACCGCCGAGACGGCCGATGCCGTCGTCGACCGGATCGATGCCATCGCGGATGAGCCGGAGCGATTCCTCTACCTCGCACGGGTGCGCGGCGTGCTCCGCATGATGCGGAACCTCGGTCGGGTGGGGGATGTGGATGAGCTCCTTGCTTCGCGTGCGGAGCAGGACGAAGCATCCAATGACTCGGGCTACACCGTCCTGCGCGGGTTCATCTGGGCGATTCCCGTGCTGGGCTTCATCGGCACCGTGCTCGGCCTGACCGAGGC
>JAGWXC010000045.1 GCA_018970045.1 Planctomycetota bacterium
TTCCCCAACAACGTGATCGCCGGCATCTTCCGCTTCCAGCCCTTCCGCTTCTTCGAGGTGGGCGAGGGCGAGCGTGAGGCACCCAAGGTCAGGTTCTGATTCGGGGCGGCCACGGATGGCACGAGAACGAATCGTCGAGGCGGCGCAGCAAGGTCGCGACCGCGAGCCCGAGGCCGTGGCCGGGCCTGCGCTCCGTCCGCAGCAGCTCGCGGAGTACATCGGGCAGCCTGACCTGAAGGAGCGGCTGTCGATCGCCATCGATGCCGCGCGTGCCCGCACGGCGCCCATGGAGCACGTGCTGCTGCACGGCCCGCCCGGGCTGGGCAAGACCACGCTCGCGCACGTGATCGCCAACGAGATGGGCAGCCGTGCCTACGTGACGAGCGGTCCGGCGCTGACGAAGGCGGCGGACCTGATCGGCACGCTCACGAAGATGGAAGAGCGCGACGTGCTCTTCATCGACGAGATCCATCGCCTGCCCGCGGCGGTCGAGGAGTACATCTATCCCGCGATGGAGGACTTCCGCATCGACTTCACGGTCGACAGCGGGATGCACGCGCGCGTGGTGACGGTGGCGCTCAAGCCGTTCACGCTCATCGGCGCGACCACGCGGCCCGGCCTGCTCACGCAGGCGCTGCGCAATCGCTTCGGCATCGCGCACCATCTGGGCTTCTACGGTGCCGCGGAGCTTGTCGAGATCCTGCGCCGCGCGGCCGGCCTTCAGGGCATGCGCGGCATTCCCGAGGGCGCCCTGGATCGCCTGGCCGGTCGCAGCCGCGGCACGCCGCGCATCGCCCTGCGGTTGCTGCGGCGTGTGCGCGATTTCGCCCAGGTGCGCCGTGGCGGCACGCTTGACCTGGCTGCCGTCGACGAGGCGCTGGAGCTCGAGGGCATCGATGCCCTGGGGCTTGATGCGCTCGACCGCGCGTATGTGCAGGCGCTCGCGGGCGTGTACGGCTGCGGCCCCGCCGGTGTCGAGGCGATCGCCGCGAGCATGGGTGAGGATGCGGGCACGCTCGAGGATGTGGTCGAGCCGTACCTGCTGCAGCTGGGCTTCGTGGCGCGCACGCGGCAGGGGCGGCGCCTGACGAAGGCAGCCTGCGATCATGTCGGCGCCACGTGGAAGGGGCCGACTGATGGCGGGCTCTTCGAGGGCTGAACGTCTCGCGGGCTGAACTCGAGGGCTGACCTCGAGGTGAGGTGTGGTGGCGTTGACCAACCCAGGACGGCGAACCCGAGCGGACCGTTGGCTCAGCGGCCGCCGAGCGAGGAGTTCTGGGCGAAGGCCGAGTTGAGCGCCGAGCCGAGATCGGCGCTGTTGCCGCCCAGCGAGACGCCGAGCCCGAAGGAGTAGGCATCGGTGATCAGGTCGTAGCCGCCATTGATCGTGACCGCGAAGTCGGGGAACTGTCGCGTGATCGAGCCGGTCGCGCTGCGGAAGGTTTCGGCGAGGAAGTCGTACTGGCCGGCCAGCGCGATGTTGTAGTTCTCGCTGACCCGGTACTGCATGCCGCCCTGCAGGAGTTCGTCGTCGGGATAGAGCCCCGTGTCGTCAAAGGTGTTGACGTAGCGGTACTCCGTGTACCACGTCACGGCGGGCGACTGCGTGATGCGGAAGCCCACGGAACCCTGCGCGAGGTCGTCGCCCTGGCTGTCGCGGTCCTCCAGCATCCACGTCACCATGCCGTAGAGCCCCAGCGCATCGCCGAGCGCCCAGGTGCCGTTGCCGTAGAGGTGATCGCCCCACTGGCTGTACTCGGGGCGCCACGCGTAGAAGCTGGGCAGGGGGCTCTGGAAGTTCTTGAGGCCGAACGTGTCGCCCGGCGTGGTGGTGCGCTGCAGGTCGTTGCTGCGGTCATCCACGACGACACCCGCATCGACCGTGACCCAGTCGACGCTCTGCCAGTTGCCCGGCCCGCCGCGCATGGTCTGCAGCCGCTGGTCGAGGCCGGCCTGGCCGACCGCACCGCCGGACCAGCCTTCCCATTCCTGGTCGTAGATCGGGTAGTTCGTGAGGTCGTTCGAATCCCAGCCGTACCACGCCGTGCCGTACGGCTTGATGACGTGGCGCAGGCGTTCAAGGTCCAGCAGCCTGCTGCGCACGGTGTCGTACGAGGCGGTCAGCGTGGTGCTCGCCCGGACGCCACCCGACAGCAGGCCGCGGAAGGAATCGGACTCCGCCGAATAGTCCTTGAAGTCATCGAAGAAGTAGCCGATGCCGTTGCCCGAGGCGAAAGGCGTGACGCGGGCATCGCCCACGTCGAGGGGCAGCGCGAACTCCTGGCGCGTGGCGACGCGGCCGCGGATGTTCGAGTCGTAGCCGGCGCCCTCGTAGGCCTCGCGGATGTTCTGCGTGGCGGCGAAGGCCGGGTTCACGCTGATGGCATCCGGATCCGCGCCGATCTCGAGGCTGTCGGTGTCCTGGAGGTTCAGCGACATCATCGAGCCCGTGTACTCGCTCGACCACGTCACCGAGCTGCCGAGAATGCGATCGCCGAATCGACGGTAGTTGAGCTCGGGGTACTTCTCGGTGGTGTACGGCCGGCTGGCCAGCTGCCACATCGTGCTCACCCAGTCGTTGGCGCTGATCGATGCCCCGAAGTCGAAGATCGAGTTGTCGCTGGACGCCGTGGTCCAGGCGGCAGTCTCGTACGGGCGGCGCTCCTGGTAGTCGTCGGGTCGGAAGATGCTCACCAGCGTTGGATCGCTCTGGACGCCGAGCTGGAGCTTCGTATCGGCATCGGGCGAGGACTGCAGCACCCAGTCGGCCGTGACCATGCCGCGCCACTCGTTGGCGCTGGTGACGAAGCCGGCGTTGGCGGTCTGTTCGGGATTCAGGAAGTCATAGACGCCGAAGAAGTCGGCGTTCCACGCGCCGCCGGCATCACCCTTCATGCGCAGGTCGGCGTTGATGCCGTACTCCGACTGCACGCCCGCTTCGAGCGTGGCATCCAGCCCGGGCTCGGGCTTCAGGCCCAGCAGGACGAACGGATCCAGCTCGACGCCGAACACCGTTCCCTCGGGGTCGCCGTACCCGAGCTGCACGCCCTTGATCGGCAGGCGATCGAGCGAGCCCTGCACGGTGGGCATCCAGAAGAACGGGATGCGGCCCATGCGACCGGTCACGTCGTCGGCGATGACGAATGAGTCGCCGGCGGCGGTCTGCGTGACGGTGGCACGCGAGACGCCGACCGAGAGGTGCGGCACGAAGAACTCGCTGTTGGACAGCGTGGACTCGCCCACGCGCCACTGGCGGCCGGCGACTTGCTGCATTTCGGCGGCACGCGCCACCAGCAGCTGTCCCTTGCGGTCGACGGTGCGCAGCACGGCGTCGGCGGCGTAGGCCTTGTTGCGCACGAGGTCGTAGTACACGTGGCGGCACCGGATGGTGTACTGGAAGTCGGTCGCGACGACGTCGCCTTCGAGGTAGATGCCGACGATGTCGAGCGCGCTGATCGTGGTCGCGGGCGAGGCATCCTTGCCCTTGGCCTTCAGGGCGGCGAGGGTGCCGGGTTCGAGGAACACCACGCCGCTCTCGGCCGAGAGTTGCAGGTCGCGCGGACCGTCGTCGGTCTGCATGCCGGTGGCGTCGATCTGCACGCCACCGGTGATCGTGACCGAATCGGTCGCGGCATCGAACGTGATCGATCCACCGAACCAGCTCACCGTGGCTGAGCCGGCAATGATCGGCACGGTGCCGGTGTCGGCTGCCCGGATCGTGACCGGCGGCAGCGGCGTGGCATCGGTGCTGGCCTTGATCGGTGCACCGACGGCGATCGGGGTCTCGGGTGGCTTGGGCGTGACGTCGATGTCAGGGCGTTGCTCCAGGACCGGCGCGCTCGTGGCGATCGTGCGAAGGTGACGCTGCAAGCGCGCGACGCCCTTGCCGAGCTCAGGCTTGCCAGCTGGTGCACCGCGATCGGTGAGCACGGTCGTGAGCTCGATGGCTCCGCGCGTGCTGCCGGTCACGAGCAATTCCTTGCCGCCAGCGCCCATGCCGGCATAGCGCGTGGGCTCGCTCGCGACGGGAAAGTAGACGGCGTATTGCGTGATGAGGCCGCCCGCGGA
This sequence comes from Planctomycetota bacterium, assembly GCA_018970045.1. Lineage (GTDB taxonomy): Bacteria > Planctomycetota > Phycisphaerae > Phycisphaerales > SM1A02 > SYIB01. Next base: position 4,069 of record JAGWXC010000045.1, read on the forward strand.
GGGGATGCGGTTGATCCAGACCGCTGCCGCAGGCGCACTGAACGCATACTCGCCCAGGTCGATCGAGACGTCACCCTCGAGCCACAGGCGCTTGGTGTCGAGCGTGGTCCACTCCCATCGGCGTTCCGCGGAGATGGTCAGCCCGCCTTCGACGGGCTCCACCGGCAGCACGAAGCCCGCCAGCGATTCACCGTTCACCACGAGGTCGACCTGCTGCGCCAGAGCCACCGGACCGAAGGCCAACGGGAGCACGAGGACCAGGGCAGTGCGCATGCCCCGATGGTAGTTCAAGGCTGGTAGTCGAGTGGTCGCGCCAGGTGGAGGCCGGTCCGTACGCCCGTGTCGACCAGCGCCAGCGCCACCGCGGCACCCGCGAAGCTCGCAGCGGCCTCGGGCCGACCCATGCACAGGAACCATGCCGAGGGCATCAGGGCCTGCGTGAGGGTGGCCAGTCGCGCGAAGCGATCGGCCTGGCGCGGCGCGCCACTGGTCGCGCGCCGCATCGCCATGGACACGGTCGCGAACGCGATGAGCAGGATGATCGCGACGAGGATCCCCTCGCCGGGATGGTCGAAGCCGATCATCGGATCGAGGGTCTGGGGTGCGATCCACCACGTGAGGACGGCCGACCAGGCTGCCCACAGCGCCGTGGCGACGAGCATGCCGCGAACCGTTGCGGCCGGCCGCTTCTGGCGCAGCCGATGCACGATGCCCGCCACGATCGCGGTGAAGGTCATCGAGAACCAGAAGGGCAGCAGCACGCCTGGGTGCTGGTCGGGCACAAGCATGTGGAGCGCGCCGATCGCGCCCAGGCTCACGAAGCCGAACGCCGGGATGAACTTGGCGAGGACGTTGTAGGCCACGATGCCGCCAGCGGCGAGACCGGCCACCAGCATGCCGCTGCGACCGAACTGGGATGCGGCAGCGAGTGCGGCGAGGAGGCTGATCACGGCCAGCACAGCCAGCCACTGCACCGAGAGCAGCCAGCGGCCCTGCCGCTCCGTGACGAAGGCACGATCCTGCTTGCGATCGAGCACGTCGTTCATGGCGACGCCGAAGACGAAGAGCCCGAGCGAGACCACGCTCATGGCCAGCAGCAGCGCGGTGAGGTCGCCTTCAAGCCGGCCGGCTCGGTGGGCGATGGCGACGGCGAACCAGCCCTCGGCCATGGCCCCGTAGGCCAATCCGGCCCGCGCGGCCTGGACCCCTGCGGCAAGGCGGCGCAGCGCTGCGTGCATGATGGCGAGGCTACCATCTTCGCCCCATGCAACCCGCTGCTCCTTCCATCGCCATCAACGCTCGGTCGCTGCGCATCGTGATCGTGACGAGCATGTACCACTCGGAGCTCACCGGCGCGCTCGAACGAGGTGCGGTCAGGGCATTCGAGGAGGCCGGCGGCGACGTGACGAAGCTCAAGATCGTGAAGGCCCCGGGTGCGTTCGAGCTCGTGGCGATCAGCCGCGCGGCAGCCGTGCGCGGCGATGTCGATGCGGTGGTTGCCATCGGCTGCGTGCTGACCGGCGAAACGAGCCATGACCGTCACATCTGCGATGCCGTGGCGCACGGCCTGGCGCGGATCTCGGTCGAGTTCGGCAAGCCGGCGGCGTTCGGCGTGCTGACCTGCCAGACCCTCGGTCAGGCCCAGGCTCGTGCAGGCGGAGCGAAGGGCAACAAGGGCGAAGAGGCGATGCGTGCAGCGATCGGCGCTGCGCAGGCCATCAAGGAGCTGCAGTGAGCGCGCCGGCCGATCTCGTCGTGCGGCGCTGCGCCCTGCAGGCCATGTACCAGTTCGATGCCGTGCCGGGCGTGTCGCCGGACGTCGTGCGTCGGTCGCTCGATGAGAGCGACGGTACCGAGAGCCATCATGAGGCTGGATTTGCGTTGGCCTGCCTCGCGTGGGAGCACCGCGCCGACGCAGATGCCGACATCGTCGCCCTCGCGCCCGACTGGCCTTCGCACCGGCAACCCATGATCGACCGCAACCTGCTCCGGCTCGGTTGGTTTGAACTCTCGATCGGCAAGGTCGCGCCCGGCTTGGCCATTGGCGATGCGGTCGAGCTGGCCAAGGAGTTCGGGACCGAGCGCAGCGGGGGCTTCGTGAATGGCGTGCTTGACCAGATCGCGCGCCGGGTGGCCGGCGGAGGCGCCGCGTGATCTTTCGCGCGGCCGTCGAAGCCGTCAAGCGGGGGCTCGCCAAGACGGCGGCCACGCTGGGATCGGGCCTGAAGACGCTGCTGCACGGGAAGTCACTCAGCGAGGACGTGCTCGCCGAGCTCGAGTCGCGGCTCATCGCGGCCGACGTCGGCGTGCGTGCCGCACGCGAGATCGTGGAAGCGCTGCGCGTGGAGTACCGCGCAGGCCGAGTCGAGCGCGGCGAGGATGCGCTCGAGTTCCTGAAGAAGACCTTGAAGGCACGGTGGAAGGAAGCGCCGACGGGACTTCGCTACGCAGCCGGCAAGCCCACGGTCATCCTGGTCGTTGGCGTGAATGGCGCAGGCAAGACCACGAGCGTGGCCAAGATCGCCAAGACGATCCGCGACAGCGGCCGGACGGTGCTGCTCGGTGCGGCCGACACGTTCCGTGCCGGCGCGGTCGAACAGCTCAAGACGTGGGGGCAGCGGCTCGGCGTCGAGGTCGTGGCTGGCGGGGCCAATGCGGATCCTGCGGCGGTGGCCTTCGATGCCGCCGAGGCGGCGCTCAGCCGTGGCGTCGACGTGCTGCTCATCGACACCGCGGGCCGTCTGCACACGCAGGATCACTTGATGCGCCAGCTGACGAAGGTGCGCGACGTGGTGCGCCGCAAGATCCCCGACGCTCCGCACGAAGTGCTGCTCGTGCTCGATGCCACGAGCGGGCAGAATGCCATCCAGCAGGCGCAGGTCTTCAAGCAGGCCGTGGATGTGACGGGCATCTTCCTCGCCAAGCTCGATGGCACGGCCCGCGGCGGCGTGGTGGTGGCGATCCGCGATGCGATCGACGTGCCCGTCAAGCTCGTGGGCACGGGCGAGACCCCCGAGGATGTCCAGCCGTTCGACCCGGACCAATTCGTCGAGGCGATGTTCTCGGCCTGATCGACGTGGATTCGAGCTGGTTCCTGCATGGCCGGCCGGGACGCCACGGCTACGATCCACCTGTGCGCAAGGCCTTCACGCTCATCGAGGTGCTCGTGGTCATCGGGATCATCGTGATCCTGATCGGCCTCTTGCTGCCTGCGCTTTCGTCGATCCGTGCCGAGAGCGAGAGTGCCCAGTGCCGGAGCAACCTCAAGCAGGCGTTCACCGGGCTGCAGTCCGCCATGAACGTGCGCAAGGGCATGCTGCCGATGTGCGAGTTCATTCCCGTCGTGCTGCCTGAAGGGCCCGAGGGAGGGCTGCCCAAGGCCCTCAAGGGTTACGTCGAGATCGACAGCCCGATCTGGCTCTGCCCGAGCGACTTGAACGAGGATTCGCTCGCCACCGGCACGAGCTACACCTACGTGCCCGGCTTGATTCGCTACCTGCCGCAGTTCCAGCTCGATGTCTTCCAGGCGCTGGCGGCGCTGCCGCCCGGCACGTCGCAGGAGCAGCGGGATCGCACGCGCAATGACCTCGAGGCGCGCCTGGTGACGCGGTTCCTCGAGAAGCCCTTCGTGAACGCCGATGGCGGCGCCGTGAAGATCCCGCTCCTCATCGACAGCGAGGACCGGCATCTCAAGGGCGCCCGCAGCCCGCGCAACGGCGTTTTCCTGGATGGCAGCGTGGACGAAGCCACGATGGACGAGGGTATCCCCGAGGATGACGGAGGCTGATGGATGATCGCTCTTCCTGCTGGATTCGATGACCGTCGTGCCTGGCGCTCGCTGGCGATCGCCGCGCTCGTGGCACTGCTGCTGGCGTTGCCCCTGTATTGGTGGTTCGCCGTGCGATGGAAGCCGCCGCCGAGCATCTTCGATGCGCCGGTCGATGATGTGCTGGGCTACCTGGCGCTCGATGACTTCAACAAGCTTCCGCTCGACGAACGCCTGAAGTTCATGATGGACTTCGCCGGCAGGTTCCGCGGCATGGAGGCGGGCGACAGTGCGGCCATGGCCGGCTTCATGGCCGGCGTCACTGGCCCGGCGCGCGAGCAGATGACGAAGAATGCACGCCAGCTGGCGAAGGACGTCCTCGCCGATGGCAGTAAGCGCTACCTGGCGCTGCCGGCGGCGGAGCGCGCCAAGTTCCTCGACCAGTGGCTCGTCGAGTGGGAGCGGCGCATGCGCCTGGTGACCCGCGGTGACGAGGGCAAGGAGAGCGATGCGGATCGCCTGAAGAAGATCAAGGATGACGTCAAGCGCAGCGAGGATCGCCGCACCAAGCGCATGGCCGACGGACGCGATGGCATGCCCGACCTCGAGGGGGAGGGCGCCGTGGCCTTCATGGACTTCTGGCAGCAGGAAGTCGAATCGACGGCCAGCCCGGCGGAGCAGGGGCAGATCGGCCGGTTCCTCGAAGACATGCGCAAGCACCTGTCGGGCGTCTTCTGAGTCCCGCGATGGGCCACTTGGGCGAGAGCCTGCCGGTCCGACGGCTGGCGGACACGATTGAATCGCGGCTTCGTGCACAGGCAACGCTCGTGCTGAGCGCCGAGACCGGCAGCGGCAAGACCACGCAGGTCCCGCAGATCCTGCTGGAGCGATCGCTGGTCGAGGGCGAGGTCGTGGTGCTGCAGCCGCGGCGGCTCGCGGCGCGCAGCGTGGCGCGGCGCGTGGCGCAGGAGATGGGCGTTGAGCTCGGAGGTCTCGTGGGTTTCCAGACGCGCTTTGAGCGTGCGAGCGGCCCGTCGACTCGGATCCGCTTCGTGACCGATGGACTCTTCGTGCGGCAGCTGCAGTCCGATCCAACGCTGCGCGGCGTGGGATGCGTGGTGCTCGATGAGTTCCATGAGCGTGGACTGCACACCGACATGGCGGCCGGGTTCGTGCGTCGGCTGCAGGCCGGTGCACGCCCGGACCTGAAGCTGGTGGTGATGAGTGCCACGCTCGATCGTGAGCGGCTCGGGGCGGCGTTCGGTGTCGAGCCGTTGACCAGCGAGGGCCGTGTGTTCCCGGTCGCCGTGCGTCATCTCGGCGATGGGCGGCAGGGCGAATCGATCGCGGACCGGGCGGTGGGAGCGCTGGGGCTCGCGCTGGATGAGCACCTCGAGGGCGACGTGCTCGTGTTCATGCCCGGCAAGGCGGAGATCGACCGCACGATCGAGGCCGTGCTGCAGTTCGCGCGCCGCCGAAGCGAGCCGATCGTGGCGCTTCCCCTGCACGGACAGCTCACACCCGAGGAGCAGGATCGAGCGCTCGCACCCGCACCGCGTGGGCAGCGCAAGGTCGTGGTCGCCACCAACGTCGCGGAGACGAGCCTCACCATCGAGGGCATCGGCGTCGTGATCGACAGTGGGCTCGTGCGCATGCACCGCTTCGATCCACGGCGGAACTTCAACGCGTTGAGGCTCGAAGAGACCAGCCGCGCGAGCGCCGAGCAGCGTGCGGGCCGAGCGGGTCGCACCATGGCGGGGACCTGCTTGCGTCTCTGGAGCGATCGGTCGCAGGCCCGTCGTGCGGCCTTTGACGTGCCGGAAGTCCGACGCGTGGAGCTTGCGGGCCCGCTGCTCCACCTGGCATCGATGGGCGAGCGCGACGTGGAGCGGTTCCCCTGGCTCGATCCACCTGAAGCCGTGATGGCCGCGCGATCCATGGAGGTCCTTCGCACGATCGGCGCGCTGGACGCCGGTGGCGTGATCACTCGCTTGGGTCAGGCGATCCTTCGCGTGCCGGCCCACCCGAGGATCGGTCGCGCGATGGTCGAGGCTGCGCGACAGGGTTGCGCGCGCAGGGTCGCCACGTGGTGCTCGATGGTCGAGGGGCGCGACGTGCTGGCGCGCGAGGGCGTCGATCCCGTTCGTGTGCTGCAGGCGCAGGACCGCCCCAGCGACGTCGTCGTCAGGGAACGCCTGCTCGAGGATCCGCGTGGCGATGGCCGCGGGCTGCTTGATCCCGATGCTGCGCGTGAGGCGCGGCGCGTGGCGCAGCAGCTGCACGACGCGGTGGCCACAGGCGACCAGTCGTCGACCGATGATGCTGCGTGCGCGCGCGCGATGCTCGCGGGGTTTCCCGATCTCGTGGCGTGGCGGCCCGATGCCCAGAAGCCGATCGCATACCTGGCGGGTCGACGCAAGGTCGCGATCGATCGACTGAGCGCGCTGCGTGGCGCCGGCCCGTTCCTGGCGCTCGACGTGCGTGAAGGCGGCGGCACCGAGGTGCAGGAATCCACGCTTTCGATGACGATCGGGCTCGACGAGGCGTGGGTGCGGGAAGCCCTGCCGCATCGCTTCGTGCGCTCGGTCGAGGAGCGCTGGGAACCGACGAGCCTCGCCGTGGAGGAAGTCGAGGAGGAGCGGTTCGACGACGCAGTTCTTTCGCGGACCGTGCGGCCGCCGCGCGACCTTGGCCGGGCGAGCGAACTGATCGCTTCCATGGTCCTGTCGGGCGAGCTCGTCCCCGAGCGATTCGACGACGATGCCAAGCAGTGGATCGAGCGCGTCCGATGCGTGCGCGAGTGGTTCCCGGATCGCACGCTGCCTGCATACGACGAGAGCGACCTGAAGCTCGCGTGGTCGGACTGGGCACACGGCGCCACGCGATGGAGCCAGGTCCGTGAACGGCCTGTCCTCGAGCAGCTCAAGGACCTGCTCACCCATGAGGACTGCCGATTCGTCGAGCGCATGGCACCGTCGACCATCAAGCTCGCGCGCGGCTTCGGCATGAAGGTCGAGTACGAGGCTGGCAAGCCGCCGCGAGGCCGCGCGAAGATCCAGGATTTCTACGACACGACGGCGCATCCGAGCGTGGCCACGGGCCGCGTGCCGGTGCTCCTGGAGATCCTTGGTCCCAACTATCGACCGCTGCAGGTCACCTCGGACCTGCCCGGCTTCTGGACCCGGCTCTATCCCGAGATCGTGCCTGCGCTGAAGCGCCGGTACCCGCGCCACGAGTGGCGCTGACGATCACTCGAAGTCGTCTGCGGCACCCATGTACTCGTCGCCGGTGCGCCACGAGCGGCGGCTGGTCGGCCGGCCGCGTGCAGCCTGCGCCGGCCGCGGCTCCACGGCTTCGAATCGCGGGAGTTTCGTGGCCCAGGGCTTCGTGCCCAAGTGCACCTGGTGCACCAGGTCGACCGCTTCGTTCACGCTGTCCGTGAGATGGAACAGCTCGAAGTCCTCGGGACTGATCGCCTTGTTGCGCTCCAGCATCGTGCCGCGGATCCAGTCGAAGAGCCCGCCCCAGAACGCCTTGTCCACGAAGACGACCGGGAACGGAGCGATCTTCATGGTCTGGATGAGCGTGAGGCTCTCGAACGCCTCGTCCATCGTGCCCATGCCGCCCGGAAAGATGATGAAGCCACGAGAGTGCTTCACGAACATCACCTTGCGGATGAAGAAGTAGCGGAACGAGAGTTCGATCGACTGGTACGGGTTGGGATCCTGCTCGCGCGGCAGCGTGATGTTCAAGCCGACGCTGACGCCGCCGGCCTCGAGCGCACCCTTGTTGCCTGCCTCCATGATGCCGGGCCCACCGCCCGTGATCACGGGGAAGCCGCGCGCCACGAGCAGACGACCGCATTCCTCCGCGGCTGCGTATTCGGGTGCTTCCTTCGCCGTGCGCGCGCTGCCGAAGATGCTGACGCCGGGACCGACGCGCGCGAGGGCGTCGGTGGCATCGACGAACTCGCTCATCATGCGCAGGGCGCGCCAGGATTCGCGGGCGTAGTTGACGTGATCGGGATGGTGATGCGCGGTCATGGCCCCATGCTAGGCCGATGGCGTTCTCGGAACACGATGCGTAAACCACTGTCAGGACGATCGTTGCGTTCGGCCTTTTGCGTCGAAGGCGGGTCATCGATAGACTCGCCCGGATGTCGAGGAAGAGCGCTTCAACGGGCAGCGGTTCGCGCACCACCACCAAGCAGGGTCCGAGCAAGAACGCGGCCAAGCCGACGGCGAAGGCAGGCGCCAAGCCCGCTTCCAAGCCTGCGGCCAAGCCCCAGGCTCCTGCAACGAAGCCCGTCGCGGCGAAGCCCGCGACGAGCAAGCCATCGGCGACGCTCGCCGTGGCCACGAAGCCCGTGGCGAAGGCAGCACCGGCCGTCGCGGCGGTCGCTGCGCACCACAACGTGCTCGATGAAGCTCCGGTCACCCACGTGCCGATCATCGGCGTGCCGGCGATGCGTGGTTCGGCTCCCGTGCGTGCCGAGGAGCCCCTGGAGCCCAAGCTCGCCGAGCACCGAACGAGCGAACTCTCCAAGAGCGAGCAGACCAAGGCGCGCCGCGGCGACTTCAGCGACTACTCGGTGGCGCTGAAGTGGCTGCACGAGCGCGTGGACCTCGAGCGGCTGCATACGGTGCAGTACAGCGACGAGCCGTTCAAGCTCGATCGCATGCGCCAGCTGCTCGAGGCGCTCGGCAACCCGCACGAACAGGTGAAGTGCGTGCACGTGGCCGGCACCAACGGCAAGGGCAGCACCGTGGCGATGGTCAGCGCGATGCTCCAGGCGTGCGGCTATGCCGTGGGTCAGTACGTGAGCCCGCACCTGGTCGACGTGCGCGAACGCGTGACGATCAACGGCGCCATGCCCAGCGAGGCGGACTTCCTCGACCTCATGCGTCGTGTGGCCAAGGCCGCGGGAAAGCTCCCGTTCGAACCGACGTTCTTCGAGCTCATGACCGCGCTCTCGTTCGTGCACTTCGCCGAGCAGGCCGTGGACATCGCAGTCGTCGAGGTCGGTCTTGGCGGTCGCCTCGACTGCACCAACGTGATCACGCCGCTGGTCTCGATCGTGACGTCGATCGACCTCGACCACACACGCATCCTCGGCAAGGACGTGAAGAGCATCGCGCGCGAGAAGGCGGGCATCTTCAAGTCCGGCGTGCCGGCGCTGGCCTTCGAGCCGCAGCCCGAGGTCGAGGCCGTCTTCCGCGAGGTGGCGGCGCAGGTCGGTGCTCCGCTGATGATCGTCAACAAGGACATCGAGTTCAGCAGCCGCTTCTGCACCACGCCTGACCTCGGCGCGCACACGCGCGTGTGCTTCTACACCCGCACCACGCGGCTGGAGCACCTGCCGGTGCCGCTGCCCGGCGAGCACCAGGCGGCCAACTGCGGCCTCGCGCTGGCGGCGATCGACGTGCTCAAGTCCGCCGGCTTCTCGTGCCCTGACGACAAGGTCAGCCTCGGGCTCATGGCGACGAGGATCCGCGGTCGCATGGAGGTGATCGCCGAGCGCCCCCGGATCCTGGTGGACGGCGCCCACAATCCCGCGAGCGTCGGCACGCTCATGCGCTGCGTCGGAGCCCATGTGCCCTACGACAGCATGGTCTGCATCTTCGGATGCTGCCGCGACAAGGACATGGCGGGCCTGCTCGACAAGGTCCACCTGGGTGCCGACAAGGTCATCTTCACGCGTGCGGCTGGCACGCCGCGAGCAGCCGATCCGAACGAGCTGCAGCGCATGTTCGCCGAGCGCAGTGGCAAGATGAGCCAGGTCTCGCGTTCGCTCTCGGAGGCCCTTGAGGTGGCCATGCGTGCGGTCGGTCGCGAAGACCTGATCTGCGTCACGGGCAGCTTCTATCTCGTCGGCGAAGCGATGCGCCTGGTCGGCCAGCGCCGGCAGGCTTGATCGGCAGGCTTGATCGGCAGGCTTGATCGGCAGGCTTGATCGGCAGGCTTGATCGGCAGGCTTGATCGGCAGGCTTGAT